>CALXEY010000065.1 GCA_944387455.1 uncultured Clostridia bacterium | reverse complement strand
ATATTTATAATAACTCCTTTTGCTCCTTCTATTGATGTTTCAAGTAATGGACTTTGTATTGCTTCTTTTGCTGCATCTTCTGCTCTATTTTCTCCTGAAGCACTACCTACACCCATATGTGCCATACCTTGATTTAACATTATTGTTTTAACATCTGCAAAGTCTAAGTTTACTAAACCTGGAATAGCAATTAAGTCTGATATACCTTGTACACCTTGTCTTAATACATCATCTGCCATTTTAAATGCTTCTATTATTGATGTTTTTCGATCTACAATTTGTAATAGTTTATCATTTGGTATTACTACTAATGTATCTACTTTTCCTTTTAAACTTTCGATACCACGTTCTGCTTGTGATAATCTTTTCTTTCCTTCAAATGTAAATGGTTTTGTTACAACTCCTATTGTTAATATTCCCATTTCTTTTGCTGCTTGTGCAACTATTGGTGCTGCTCCTGTACCTGTTCCTCCACCCATTCCGGCTGTTACAAATACCATATCAGCTCCTCTTAATACTTCTGCTACTTCTGCTTTACTTTCTTCCGCTGCTTGAGCTCCAATATCTGGGTTAGCTCCTGCTCCTAAACCTCTTGTTATTTTCTCTCCAATTTGTATTTTTGTTTTTGCTTTTGATATTTGAAGAGCTTGTCTATCTGTATTAACTGCAATAAAATCTACACCTTTTATATCTGCTTCAATCATTCTATTTACTGCATTATTTCCTGCTCCACCTACTCCTATTACTTTTATAGTAGCTGTTCCGTCCATCATTGTAACATTATTGTTATCATCATTATTGTATTCCATCATTTAGTTTTTCCTCCCTTTCTTATATACCTTTTTTATTTTCCCCTATTTTAAAATTAATAACTAAATTATGAATAGAAAAATTCTTTTATTCTTTCAAAAAGATTTTTTATAAAACTTTCGTTTCCTTGTGTATCTATACTACTTGATACTGTTTTTGCAAATGGTCTTGCTGCAATATATCTAACTAAAGCATAGCTTGTTCTATATATTGGTTTTACTGTGCTAATTAGCCTTCCTGTTGAAATCTTAACAGGTATATTTAAGTTTATTTTTCCAGCAACATCACTTTTATTTATATTTACTATACCTTGCCCTGTTAATATAACATTATTTATTTTTTGCTTTAGATTATGACTTGTTATATCTTTATTTATTATAGTAAATATTTCCTCAATTCTAGCTTCTATAATTTCTATTAATTCTGAACTTTTTATTATTTTACTTTTTGAGTCATCTTTGCAAGTATTTAAAATAATATCATTATCATTATCTATAAAAGATTTTAAAGCTAGTCCATATTGTCTTTTTAATTTATCAGCTTCTTCTTCTGATATATTAAGCACTAATGCAATATCATTTGTTATATTATCTCCACCTAATGGAATAGAATTTGTATATAAAAATGTTGAACCTTCAAACACTCCTATATCAGTATTACCTGCTCCTATATCTAAAAGCATTACATTATCGTGTAATTCGTTAGTATCTAAGATTAAATTTCTTTCTGCTAATGTTATTGGTACTATTCCATCTATTTCAAGTCCTGCTTTTTTAAATATGTTGTGTAATTGCCTTACATAATCTTTTTCTGCTAAAATTACTTGTGCACTAATTGTAAAACTTGCACTTAAATTTCCTACTGGATCAGTAACTACTGTTCCATTATCTAAAACAATTTTATCTGGAACAACATCTATTAATGTTTTTCCGTCTGGAATTTCTATATCTTTAACTTGGATAATTGCATTTTGTACATCTCTTACAGATATTCCAGCATATTTGTCTTTTGCCTCTTTTGTAATACTATTTTGTACTATTGTTACATATTTGCCAGGAATTGTTACATATGCTGAGTTTATCTTTAAGTTTGTTTCATCCTCGGCATCTTTAATAGTTTTTGCAAGGCTTAATATTATTTCATCTTCATTTATTATTTTACCCTTCTTTAGTCCACTACATTTATAAGAGGTGTTGCATATGGTTTCTATTTGTCCAAAGTTGTTTACTTCTCCTACAACAGTGCAAACCTTACTTGTTCCAATGTCAACGCCTACTATGATATCTCCTATTGCCAAGTTAATTCCTCCAATTTTTAGATTAAATTTCTTAAATGTATATATATTACATTTTTAAAAAAATGTCAATAGAATTTGTTATATTTTTGTAATAAATTTGTAACAAATTTGTAATAATGTCTATACACTACTTTTCATCAGCTTTTGCTTCGACTTTTTCTTTCGCTTTTGCATTTTTATTTTTTAATTCTTCAAATTTTTTACTCCATTTATCGACATAGTATCTTCTTATAATTGCTAAATTTATAAACATTCTTCCTACAAATACAACTATTGCAGCTAAGTATATGTCTACATTTAATCTTTGTCCTAATATTGTTAAAAGTATTGCAAGTATTGCATTTCCAAAAAAACCTGTAACAAATATTTTTAAATCAAAATTTTTGTTTATAACAGATGTTATTCCTCCAAACACAGAGTCTAATGCTGCAATTACCGCAATTGCTAAATAACTTGAATATGTATATGAAATCATTGGTGCGTTCATACCAATTAACGCTCCTAATATACACCCTATTAATATTGCTATAAATATCATTTTCTATTCCTCCCCTATTCCATATATTTTGTATCAATTTCGCCATTATATTTGTAAATAGTTATGTTGTTACTTTTTTGTATTGTTACATCTTGTTCTTTTTTCTTCATATCATCTACAACTCCACCATTACCTATTAAAGAACTTTCTAGATAATCAGAATCTCCTATTGCTTTAATTGTATATGGTGCAAGTATTCTTTCTCCATTTACTCTAATAATTCCTGCTGCATCTATATATACTATATCACTCATATTTATTATTCTTTGGTCATTTATAGATATTGCTTCTGCACCTGCAAGTTTTAAAGCATTTACAATTAATAATAAGTCATCAGCTGTTATTTTTTCTACTTCATCATTATTAGTTTCATTTATTAAAATTGTAATTCCTTCACCTTCTACATCTACTTTTCCTAAAGTTATATTTATTTGTTTTAATTCTTCGTCCATTAAAGAATTTGTTTGTTCGTTTGATTCTTTGTTATTTTTATATTCTTCTATCATTGAAACTGTTTCTTCATATTGTTTATTAACTTCATCATATCTTGTTTTCCAATTAGCAAGTTCTGTGCTTAATTCTGTTTTTCTCATATTTTCTATTGAAGTTATATCAGCTTCATTCACTATTTTAAATTGCATTGTCATAACTAATACAAGAACAAAACAAGCAATTCCTGCTGTTATTATCATTGTTATTTTTCCTTTTTTCATTTTTGTTTTCATTTAAAACCTCCTATTCTACTGGTTTTGCATACTCATATGTATATGTTCCTGTATATTTTGGAATTGTAATATTATTTGATTTCTCAAATTTAACTTCTATGCTCCAACCTCTCAAAATATCTAAATATCCATTTGGTCTATCTAATGCTGCTAATTGTTCTGGCAAACCAATTGCTTTTATTTCAAAAGGTGCTCCTACTTTTTCTCCATTTATTTCTATAATATTTCCACCGCAAATTATTCCACTTGTTGAAATTAATCTTTGGTCATTTATTGATATTGCCTCTGCTCCTGCATTTTTTAGTTCATTTATTACACTTAAAACATCTGTATCGTGTACTAAAAGCATACTTGGGTCTAAACTTGTACTTGCATCTTTTTTACTATCTCCTAAAGTTACAATTACTCCTGGTCCTGTTACTTCTGTTAAACCTATAATTTTATTTCCATTTGTTATTTCTTGTTCTTTTTCTTTTAGTGCTGTATCATTTTTAGTTGCACTTTCTCTTTCTTTTTCTAGCTCTGCTTCTGCTCTTTCTAAGTCTTCTACTTTATTATCATATCTTTCTTTATATCTTAATACTTCTGCTCTTAAATTATTTTCTTCATAATCATTACTAACTGTTGAATTTGTTCCTCTTACCGTCTTCATTTGAATACAAATTCCACAAGTTAGAGCAAAACACATTATTCCTAATACTATTGCAATTACTTTTTTATTTTGCATCTTCTCAACTCCTTATACTTTTTCTCTAAAATATGGGTGAAAACCATTATTTAAATCTCCATTTACAAAAATATCCCCTTCTTTATCTTTTTCTTTTTCTATTATAGCCTGTACATATAACATTTTATTACTTAAATTACTTCCGTCTCCTAAATATACTCTTTTCTTATCATCTCTTAAATATATACTATAATTCTTTTCATCGCTTATGTCAATTGTTTCGACTTGTCCGTCTATTCCTGCTTCTTTTGCTGAATTCATTATTTTAATTACTTCTTCTAGTTTTTTCAAATCATCATTATTAAGCCTTTTTCCTGGCACTATTTCTTCTTCCTTTGTTGTTGCTCCTTGTATTATTGGCATATTTTTACTATCTTCTGATATTTCTAAGATATAACCTTGTGTATTTATATAAGCATATTTTCCCATATAATCTATATTATATGTTGCAACTCTTTCTGTTACGTCTATCTCAACAGTTGAAGGTAGTTTTCTATGTATTTCTATATTTTCTACATATGGGTTTTCTTTTATTTTTTGTATTACATTTCCTTTATAAAACTTGAATATATTTTCATCTGTTTTTAAGCCTGATAAACTTATTATTGTATCACTTGGTATTGTTACATTATTTACTACATTTATGTTTTTTATGTTAAAAATTGGTGATGTAAATGCAAATACACAAGAACCTACTATTATTCCAATTAACAAGAATATTTTTAAGAAAAATTTTATCTTTTTTATTCTTTTTCTTCTCTTTTTTTCTTGTTTTGATATTTTTTTTCTTTGTTCTTCATCTTTTTTTATTTTATTTTTGTTTGTCATATTAATTACTGAATCTGTATCTAATTCAAATTTTTCGTCTTTTTCGTCTTTTTTTAATTCTTCTTGTTTTCGTTGTTTTATTCTTTTTTCACGCTCTTTTTGTTTTTTTCTTTTCATCATTTCTTCTATTGTTTCTTGCTCTTTATCAGATTCAATAAAATATGGGTTTATTTCTTTTGTCTTTTTTGGCAACTTTAAGCCCTCCTTTTGGACAAGTATTTATAAAATTAAGGGCTTAACCCTTAATTAATTCTATATCTACTCCTATTTTTTTAAGTTTATCTATAAAATTTTCATAACCTCTTAAAATATATTCTATATTTTCTATTTTTGTTATTCCTTTTGCTACACTTCCTGCTAAAACAAGTGAAGCTCCACCTCTTAAATCTTCTGCTTTTACATTTGCACCATATAATTTTTTAACTCCTTTTACTATAGCTGTTTTTCCTTCAATTGTTATTTTTGCTCCCATTCTAATTAATTCTTGTGTAAATCTGTATCTATTTTCAAATATGTTTTCAACAACTATTGATGTTCCTTTTACTGTTGTAAGTAGTGCTATAAATATTTGTTGCATATCTGTTGGGAAACCTGGATATGGCATTGTTTTAATATCTATTGCTTTTAATTTTTTGGGTGCATTTATCTCTATTTCGTTTTTTTCTACTTTTAAATTACAACCCATTTCTTCTAATTTATTAATTACTGGTGTTATATGATTTGCGTCTGCATTTTTTATTAATAAATTTGTTCTATTTATTGCAGATAAGCATAAGAATGTTCCTGTTTCTATCCTATCTGGCATTATGTTGTAACTAACATCTTTTAAATGTTTTACACCTTGTATTTCTATATTACTTGTTCCTGCTCCTTTAACTTTTGCTCCCATTTTATTTAAGAAATTTTGCAAATCAATTATTTCTGGTTCTCTTGCTGCATTATTTATTATAGTTGTTCCTTCTTGTAAAACGCTTGCAAGTATAGCATTTTCAGTAGCTCCGAACACTTGGAAAATCTAAGTCTATTTTTTCCCCTACTATTTTATCACAAAAGCACTCTATATTTCCATAGTTTTTATTAATATTTATTCCTAATTTTTCAAATGCTTTTAAATGTAACTCTATTGGTCTTGTTCCAATATCACATCCTCCTGTTTGTGATAGTTTGTGGATACATGAATTTTAAATAAAATGCTAAGCCTCCATTTTCATAGAGTTCTTTGTACATTTCATCATTTAGGTTATATTCTTCTTTTTGCTTTCTTGTTATTTCTTTTGGATCGAATACCACGATTTTATCAAATAGTCTTGATAGTTCTTCTTTTGTTAATCCATTCTTTTTGATATCATCTATTGCTTTGAAAATTAAATCTTCTTTATCTTCTAGTTTATTTAATGTATTAAACTTGTTTTCAGTTTCTTCTAGCTTTTCCTTTTCATTTTTTAACTTCTTTTCTAATTCTTGTTTTTTGTCTTTATATATAAATTCTGGAATTAAGTCATTTAGCTTATCTTCATATACTTGTTTATATTGTTTTTCTAATTTTTCTATAGTTTGCTTTTGCTTATCTAAGTCTTTTTCTAAAGTATCTTTATTTGTATTAATTGCTTTTACATTATTCATAACAAAATCTTTAAATTCTGGATTGCTAATTAAGTTATCTATACAAGAATTTACAATTTGGTCTAAATATTCTATTCTTATTCTATGCGGTCTGCACCCATAATCTGGTCTTATATTCTTTATTGCTCCTTCATTACAATATTTTTTACACAAATAGCTATCTGGTCTTTTTCTTGTGCCACTTGTTCCTTTCCTTTTATACATTGCAGTTCCACATCTTCCACAATATAAAAGTCCTGAGTATAAATTGTTTTCTACGTCTACAAATTTGAAGCCATTATTATATTTATCACTTTCTTTTTTTCTTTTCTTTCTAATTTTTTGTACTTTTTCAAATAGTTCTTTATCAATAATTGGCTCATGATGATTTTCTATTATTGTCCATTCTGACTTATCTTTTACTCTTGTTTTTTTAGATTTAAAACTTACTTTTTCAGTATGCCCTCCTACATAATCTCCTATATATCTTCTATCATCCAATATTCTTACTATATGCTGTGCTTTCCAATTTGCAGTTTGTTTTGCATTTGCATAATTCCTGCTTTGAGATGGTGTAGGTATTCCTTTTTTATTTAGATATGTTGCAATTTTTTGATACCCCCAGTCTTTAGAATATAGTTCAAATATCTCTTTTACTACTGGAGCCGTCTCTGAATTTCTAACTAATTTTTTTCCATCTTTGTTATATCCATAAATAGCTTTCACTAATAATTCTCCTTCCTCTATTTTGTGTCTTAAATTTCTTCTAATATTTTTACTATCATCTCTTGCTCTTCTCTCATTAAACCATGCATATAAGCCAAACATTTCCTCATTGTATTGTTCATCTTCAAATATTATTTCCACACCTTGTTCTTCTAAATATTCTACAAAGTCTAATGCCTCTTTTTGGTTTCTTCCAAGTCTTGATGAATTCTTAAACACAATGACATCTATTTCTTTGTTTTTTGCCCTTTTTCTTATATCATCAAACCTACTAAAGTCTGTACCACTTTTATCATCATCCATTATAACATCTACTATATTTGTATATCCATGACTTTTACAATATTTTATTAGTAAGTCTCTTTGTGTTTCTATTCTTTCATAGTTTTCTCCATAGTCATCTCTACTTTCTCTTGCATATATAACAGTATTTTTTTCTTCATTTGATTTTTTCATGTTATTTCACACCTCCTGTCATATTTATATTATGTATCAATAACATTATTATATATAATTTAATTTATTGTTGCTATTATATATAAAAAGTTCTAAAATTTTAAGTCATTTCTTGAAATATTAGAACTTTCTTCAGTTGGCTACAAATTGTTACCAACTTGTTAGTACTGCTTAGCAGTTTATTTATATCAAATGACTACAATTTGAAGTCAACTGGTAACAATCTGTTACCAGTTGATCAGAATTACTAAATATCTTCATTTTCATTTTTATCAGAAATCTTTTTGACTTTTTTGTCTTCTATATATTCGTAATTTAATTTATTTGTTTTAGTTACAACAGACTCTCCAAGATTTTTTTCAATATCTTCCCTGGCAACTTTCGCAGCATGTCCTCCCATTTTAGCAACTTTAATATTTTCCTTTAATCCATTTGGTTTTTGTTTAGTTGCTAATCTCTTAGTAGCTTCCTCTGATAAATCTGTCAATATTAGTTCTATATTGTCCATATTATCTCTTAAATTTTCTTTTCTTAATCCTTTATATTGCTTATATTCTTTTGCTGTCATTCCAGACCATTCTTTATATATTTCATTTGTTAAAATTGCATATTCAATATTACTTTCAATTCCATTTTCTTTCCATACATCAGTTAATTTTTTTCGTTCTTGAATTGATTTCATTCTTTTAGCAATCCATTCTTCATCATATCCTTTTGTTCGGTACAAATCAATAGCTCTTTGTAATGCTATTGATGGATCAAAAGTTTCATCAACTCTTTCCTTTCCTAGATGTGCTAACCATTGTTTTATTGGCTCAGCATTTTTTGAAGGGATTGATTCTATTATACGAAACATTCCTTCAATATCACACACATCTGTCATACGATATTTTCCATCTTGGGATTTTAATTTCAACTGTCCGATTTTTTCGGACACTTCAAATCCATCTTTTATTAAATTCTTTTTCAAATCACTCCAATACTTTCTTGGTCTGTTGCTTCCTGATATTACACCAACAATATCTACTATACTGATATAATATTTTTC
>CALXEY010000064.1 GCA_944387455.1 uncultured Clostridia bacterium | reverse complement strand
AGGTGTAGAAAAATGAACGTTTATGATACAGCAAATAGATTAGCAGGAGAGATAAAATCTTCTGAAGAATATGTAAATTATAAAATGGCAAAAGAAACTTTAAATTTAAATCATAATTTAAAAGAAAAAATGGATAAATTTGAAAAACTAAGATATGAAGTACAATTAGAAATGATGCAAACTGGAAAAAATAATGAAGAAAAATATAAAGAAATGCAAAAAGAATATGCAGAATTAGTAGAAGATGAAGAAGCTAAAAGATTTTTTGAGGCTGAAACAAAATTCAATATTTTAATTGCAGATGTAAATAAGATAATTGGTGAAGCAATAAGAGATGTAATGCAATAAATAATAAAATAAAAATAATAAGGATGGTTAGATATTTAGTCTATTCATCCTTGTTTTTTACTAATCTTAATCTTTTAATAACAAATTTAACATTTCTGGGTATATTGAGTTTGCTTGTTTATTCCAATTATCAACAATTTTTTTAGCTCTTTCTCTAGAACCTACAAAAGTTTTTACCTCAAAAATTGTCTCATTGTTTTCAATGATTTTACATTTAACAGTATAGGAATTTTCGTTTTTTGGCATAAACTCGGCTATAACAGAACCTTCATTTTCAATAGAAGAAAAATCTTTTTTGAAAACATAGTCTGCTTTTAATTTTACTAAACCTGGTAATACATCCTTTGTAAGTGAATATGCATTTTTTCCTTCTTCCGTGATTTTTATTACTTGTTCTTCTTCTTTAGTATAAGAACCTACTAATTTGGAATCAATTAAATCTGTTAAAATTTGTTTAAAAATAAAATAGTTTATATCATTTATAGAATTAATTAATTTAAACAAATCATCTTGTTTTATATCATTATTAATAAGATTTAATATATATAAAATTAAAACCTTATTTTCTGCCAAAGTAGTAGTATTATCTGAATTAGAACTCATAAATAAGCACTCCTTACTTTGTTTTTTTATTTTAAAAAGTATATCACAATTAACAAAAAAAGTAAATGCCAAAATGCGACTTTTAGGGACGGGGCTTATTTGTCTCACTTTTCCAAAAAAATGTAAAAATGTGACATAAATGCCCCCTCCCTTTTGTTACATTTTAAACTTCCATAATAATTGGTATAATCATTGGATTTCTTTTTGTTTTTGTAAATACATAGTCTCTTAAATTTTCTCTTACTGTTGATTTTATAGTTGACCAGTCTCTAACTCCATTTTCTTCACATTTTCTTATTTCTTTTCTTACTACTGTTTTTACTTCGTCCATTAAGTTTTCTGACTCTCTTACATATACAAATCCTCTAGATATTACATCTGGTCCTGCTATAACTTCTCCTGATTCTGAGTCCATTGTTATTACTATTATTATTAGACCGTCTTGTGATAAATGTTGTCTATCTCTTAAAACAATATTTCCAACATCTCCAACTCCTAGACCATCTACTAAGACTCTACCATTAGGAACTACTCCAGTAAATCCTACTCCATTTTCATTTATCTCTAACACTCTACCATTTTGCATCATAATTATATTGTCTTTTTCTATTCCCATACTTTGAGCTGTTTCACTATGTGCTACAAGTTGTCTATATTCGCCATGTACTGGTATAAAATATTTTGGTTTTGCTAAAGCTATTATTAGTTTTTGTTCTTCTTGACAAGCGTGTCCTGATACGTGAACATCTTCTAGTGAACTATATACAACTTCTGCTCCTATTTGCATCAAATCGTCTATTACTTTTGATACATATTTTTCATTTCCTGGTATTGGAGTTGCAGAGATTATTATTAAGTCATTTGGTGTGATTTTTACTTTTCTATGTTCACCATTTGCCATTCTTGTTAGTGCTGACATTGTTTCACCTTGACTTCCTGTTGTTATTATTACTAATTGCTCATCTGTATAATTTTTAATCATATCAATGTCTATAAACAAGTTCTCTGGACATTCTATATAACCAAGTTCTCTTGCAGTTGTAATCATATTTATCATACTTCTACCACACACTGCAATCTTTCTTCCATATTTGATTGCACAATTTACTATTTGTTGTACTCTGTGAACGTTTGAAGCAAATGTTGCAACTACAATTCTTTTTGTACAATGTAAAAATAGTTTATCAAAAACATCTCCTACTGATTTTTCTGACATTGTGAACCCTTTTCTTTCGCTATTAGTACTATCTGACATTAGTGCTAAAACACCTTGATTTCCTAGTTCTGCAATTCTTCCTAAATCCATTATTTTACCGTCTATTGGTGTAAAATCTACTTTAAAATCTCCTGTATGCAAGACTGTTCCTGCTGGTGTTGTTATTCCAAGCATTACTGAATCTGGAATACTATGTGAACTTCTTATAAATTCTATTTTAAAGTATTTTCCTAAACTTATTGTTTGCCCTTGATTTACTTCTATCAATTTTGTAGAATTTACTAATTTATGTTCTTCTAGTTTATTTTTTATTAAACCTGCTGTTAGTTTTGTTGCATAAATTGGGACATTTATTTTCTTTAATAAATATGGAACTGCTCCTATATGGTCTTCGTGTCCATGTGTTATTACTAAAGCTTTTATTTTATTTACATTTTGTTCTAAATATGTGATATCTGGTATTACTAAGTCTACTCCTAGCATATCATCTTCTGGAAATGATAAACCACAATCTACTATTATCATTTCATTTTCATATTCAAAAACTGTTATGTTTTTGCCTATTTCGTGTAAACCACCGAAGTGGTATTATTTTTAATTTTGAAGCTTTAAATATTTCCTTTTTAATATTTCTATTTTTTGTTTTATTTTCTGTTTTTACTCTTGTAGTTCTTTTATTATTTTTTTGTAAAACTTCTTTTTTCTCTTCTCCTTCTTTTTTATTTATTTTTTTTACATTTGTTCTTTTTACTTGTGAGTTTGCTGTTCTTCTAGAGTTTCTCACATTTTTTTTGTTGTTATTTTCAAATTTTTCTTCTGACATTAAAATCTCCTTTCTTAATTTTTAACTTAATTAATTTTTTAAAACTAGAAAACTAGCTTTTAAATCTTATGTACGCAAAAATCAAGTTTATAATATTATTATAAACTAATTTTTTTTATTTAATTTCCCGTTCACAAAATTATTATTTACCTAAATTTTCTAATTAATACATAATTTAGGTTAAAGTTTTAAAAATCTCATATTTAAAGCAACTAATTGCTAACAACTATTGTTTATTATACTATATTTTGGTCTTAAAGTCAAATTAATTATGGAAACTAATAACTGTAATTTGACAGAATAAATAAATCATATTATAATATTAAAAGTTAAAGAGACAAAGGGGGACCCCCATTTTTTGTCTCAAAATTACAAAAATAAAAAATGAGACAAAAAATGGGTGTCCCCTTTTGTCTCAAGTTTTATAGGAGTGATTATTATGAATTATAAAGATTTAGCAGATATGATATTTCCTGAAGCAAAGGATATATCATATTATGAAGAAAAATATCCAAGAAGAAATTTAAAAGAAGGTGCTATTGTTACAAGGTTTGCACCAAGTCCTACAGGTTTTGTGCATATTGGTGGTTTGTATCAAAGTTTGATTGCTAAAAAACTTGCAAACCAGACAGAGGGTGTTTTTTTCTTAAGAATAGAAGATACTGACCAAAAAAGAGAAGTTGAAAATGGAGTAGTAAATATAATAAATTCTCTAAAAGATTTTGGACTAGAGCCAGATGAAGGTATGATTTCTGAGACTGAAGAAAAGGGTAATTATGGACCTTATAAACAATCTGAAAGAAAAGAAATCTATCAAGCATATGCTAAATATATGATATCACAAGGTAAAGCATATCCTTGTTTTTGTACTCCAGAAGAAGGAGAAGAATTAAGAAAAAAACAAGAAGAAGCTAAAGTAAGACCTGGTTATTATGGAGTTTGGGCAAAATGTAGACATTTAACAATTGAGGAAATGGCTGAAAAAATTAAAAATGGAGAAAGTTATATAATTAGATTTAAGTCTTCAGGTAGAGAAGATAGAAAAATAAAACATAAAGATGTTATTAAAGGAAATGTAGAATTTCCTGAAAATGACCAAGATATAGTAATTATAAAAGCTGACGGGTTACCTACATATCATTTTGCACACGCAGTTGATGACCATTTAATGGGAACAACTCTTGTAATACGTGGAGATGAGTGGTTATCTTCTGTTCCATTGCATTTACAATTATTTTATGAGTTAGGTTTTAAAGCTCCTAAATATGCTCATATTGCACCTATTATGAAAAATGATAATGGAAATAAAAGAAAACTAAGTAAAAGAAAAGATGAAGAGGCAGCTGTAAGTTATTATGAAGAACAAGGAATTCCAGAAGAGGCTGTTAAAGAATATTTATTAAATATAGCAAACTCTACATTTGAGAATTGGAGAAGAGCAAACCCTGACAAAGATATTTCTGAATTTCAATTACAAATAAATAAAATGAGTGTAAGTGGTGCTCTTTTTGATATGGTTAAATTGTTAGATGTAGGAAAAACTGTAATTTCTAAATTCACTGCTGAAAAAGTTTATGAAGAAGCTTTAAAATGGGCTAAAAGACACGATAGTGAATTAGAAAAAGTTTTAGAAGATAAGGAATATTCTTTAAAAGTATTTGGTATAGAAAGAGGTAATAAAAAACCTAGAAAAGATATTGCAAAATGGTCTGATGTAAAAGATAATATTGAATATATGTATGATGAATTATTCTATAGTAAAAAACAAGATTATCCTTATCAAGTAATAAATAACAAAGAAGAAATAGAAAAAATATTAAATCTTTACATAGAAAAATATTATGATGAAAATGATGATAAACAAATGTGGTTTGATAAAATTAAAGAATTATCAGGAGAACTTGGATATGCAAAAGAAGTTAAAGAGTTTAAGGAAAACCCTGGGAAATATACAGCTCACGTAGGTGATGTTAGCACTGTTTTAAGAGTTGCTTTGACTTCTAGAACTAATACACCTGATATGTATGAAATTATGAAAATTTTAGGTAAGAAAAGAATCGAAGAGAGATTTAAAAAAGCTATAGAAAGCTAAAGGAGTTAAAATATTATGGAATACAATATAGGGGATATTGTAAGAACAAAAAAGCCACACCCTTGTCGGAAGTAAGTTATGGGAAATAACAAGAGTAGGAGTAGACTTTAAACTAAAGTGCACAGGTTGTGGACACGTGGTTACTTTAGATAGAGAAAAAGCTAAAAAGATTATTACAAAAATTGAGAAAAAAGCTACAAAACAATAAATATAAAAATAATAATAAATAACAAAATTACAAAAAACGACATATAATACAATATAGTATTAATCAAAATACTATATTGGAGGTGCTATAAAATATGGAACCACAGGATACAATTTATTGTTTTGATAACAAAGATAAAAAGTGTGATAATAAGAAAAACTGTTTAGGAATAGTTGGAGTTATATTACTTTCATTATTTACTTTAGTAATTGGCTTAATTATTGGTGCAGCTTTATCTACTGCTATTTTATCTGCTTTACCTGCAATAATTGTTTTAGCTATTGTGCTTGGTATATTATTGTTATTAACTATAATTTTAATGCTTTGCAATAAAAAGAAAGATAAAAAAACTTGTTGTTGTAAATGCTAATATAAATATAAAAATAGTCATATAAAATAATTTATATGGCTATTTCTTTTGTTATACAATTGTTCCACCATTTACGTGTATTATTTGACCTGTTACATATCTAGAATCATCACTTGCAAGATATAAGTAAGCAGGAGCAAGTTCGAATGGTTGACCAGCACGCTTTAGAGGTGTTTCTGTACCAAATATTTCAACTTCTTTTTCATTAAAAGAAGAAGGTATAAGAGGTGTCCATATTGGACCTGGTGCAACAGCATTTACACGAATTTTTTGGTCTGCTAAAGAAAGGGCAAGTGATTTTGTAAATACAGTTATAGCACCTTTTGTTGAAGAATAATCAATTAAATTTTTCTTACCGCCCAAATGCAGTAATAGAAGTTGTATTAATAATACTACTATTTGCTTCTAAATGCGGAAGCACAGCTTTTGTTAAATAGAAAAATGTAAAAATATTTGTTTCGAAAGTATCTCGTAGTTGCTGATTTGAAATATCTAAAATACTATTTTGTGGGAATTGAACCCCACAATTATTAATTAAAATATCTATTTTACCAAATGTATTTAATGTAACATCTACTATATAAGAAGACAAATTCTCATCTCTTAAATCTCCAGGGACTAATATACATTTTCTACCATAACTTTCAATTAGCTTTTTAGTAAGATTTGCATCGTCGTGTTCATTTAAGTAACTAATTACAATATTTGCACCTTCTTTTGCAAATAAAATACTTACAGCTCTACCTATTCCACTATCACCGCCAGAAATAATTACAACTTTGTCCTTTAATTTACCAGAAGGAACATAGTTTGGGTCTTCAAATATTGGGTTTGGTTTCATTTCATATTCCATACCAGGTTGTATGTTTTGGTGTTGTGCAACAAAAGTAATTGGTGTTCGAACATTTTCATCCTTAAAACCAACATATGGTACCATTGGATAATTTTCAAACATATAAACAACTCCTTCAAAAAAATATTTATATATTATATTAAAGAAAAGATAAAAATAGAACTAAAAATTAAAAAAATGTTATTAAAGACATATATAAGTAATTTTGTTCTATTGACTTTCTAAATAAATGTAAATATAATTAATGTAAATTATAAAGGAAAAAAGAAGTGAAAATGGAAAAATTAGTTGTAACGAAAAAAGAAAATGGAAAAAAATTAAGTAAATTTTTAATGACTAATATAGAAGGTTTAACGAAAAATTTATTTTATAAAACGCTTAGAAAAAAAGATATTAAAATAAATAATGTTCGTGTTAATTCTGATATTGTTGTAAATGAAGGAGATGTTATATTAGCTTATATATCAGATGAAGCTTTAAAGCCTAAAGTTAAAATAGATATTATTTATGAAGATGATAATATATTAATTGTAAATAAACCATATAATCTAGAAGTAACAGGAGAAAATAGTTTAACTGAAATACTTCAAGAAAAATATAAAAATAATGAAATATTACCTTGCCATAGAATAGACAGAAATACTAAAGGTATGGTTTTATTTAGTAAAAATGAAGAAGCTTTAAATATTTTATTAGAAAAGTTTAAAAATCATGAGATAGAAAAACATTATCTAGCTTTAGTATATGGTTTACCAAAAGAAAATAGTAAAAGATGTGAGGCTTTTTTATTTAAAGATAATAAAAAAGCTAAGGTATATATAAGTGATATTCCCAAAAAGGGATATAGAAAAATTATTACAACATATAAAGTTTTAGAAAGAAGAAAAGATAATATTTCACTTTTAGATGTTGAGATAGAAACAGGAAAAACACATCAAATAAGAGCACATCTGGCATTTTTAGGATTTCCAATAATAGGAGATCGGAAAATATGGTAAAAATGAAGTGAATAAAAAATTTGGTAAAAAATACCAGGAATTAATTAGTTATAAACTTAAATTTAATTTTAAGGAAGATAGTAATATTTTAAATTATTTAAAAGACAAAGAAATAAGCTTAGAAATTGTTTAAAGGAGGTTAAATTTAATAAATAAGTATTACAACAACTTAAACGCTGAAGTGAAAGAATATTTTAAAATTTTATCTCCTGAATTTCCAGAGTGGTTATTAGAGTATATCAATACACCAGAAATGGAAAGAATTAGTAAGATAAGTTTAAATTGTGGAACTGATTATTCTAAATGTTTTAATGTTAGATATTTTTATTCAAATCTAGATCATAGTGTAGGAGTGGCTTTAATTATTTGGCATTTTACAAAAGATAAAAAACAAACATTAGCAGGGTTGTTTCATGATATAGCAACACCGGCATTTAAACATTGTATAGATTTTATGAACGGAGATTCTGAAAAACAAGAATCTACTGAAGAAAGAACAACTGAAATAATCAAAAATTCAAAGGAGATTATGACTTTATTAAAAAGAGATGGGATAAAAGTTCACGAAATAAATGATTATAAAATTTATCCAATAGCAGATAATGACACACCGAGATTATCAGCAGATAGATTTGAGTATACTTTTTCTGGTGGACTAACTTTTTTTAGAATATGGGACTTAGATAAAATAAGAAAGATATATAACAATATAGTTGTTACTAAAAATGAAGAAGGATTAGATGAATTAGCTTTTAAGGAAAAAGAAATATGTGAGGAATATATTACTATAATATCTAATTTATGGCCTAAATGGGTTGATGATAAAGATAGAACAGTTATGCAATTTATAGCTGATATGTGTAAATCTATGAATAACGCGGGATTTTTAACAATAAATGACTTATATACATTATCAGAAAAAGAAATCATAAATAAATTTGTAAATTGTAAAGATAAGTACTTAGCAAATTGTTTTAAAAAGTTCCAAATGGCAACAGAAGTATATAAAAGTGATAAAGTTGTTAAAGATAAATATTGTGTAAATGTTAAATCAAAAACTAGATATATAATACCATTAGCTTTTGATGGAAAAAGTTTTGTTAGAATAAATACTATTTCTGAAATTGCAAATAAAAAGATAGAAGAATATTTAAACTTACCAAAAGGTGGTTATTATACATACTTTGATTTTGAAATATAGGCAACCGCAATCCCATTGGCTTTAGACGATGGGTCAAGGTTGCCGAAAGTATACATTTTGTGTTAT
>CALXEY010000063.1 GCA_944387455.1 uncultured Clostridia bacterium | reverse complement strand
TATCATAGTAATCTACTATACTATTTATTCTAGTAATTAAGTTTGTAGATTCATTTCTTAGAGCTATTCTATATGTTACATATACTTTAAGTTCTTTACTCTTATCTTGTTCATTTATATATTCATAGTCTGCTTTATAAATTGCTCTCGTATATGACATTGAACCATATTCATTACCGAATTTTACACCTACATTAAATCCGTCTCCATATTCACCTTGATTTACAAATCTTTGTGAATAATTATATACGTGTTCATATCCATTTACTGTAACTCTTACATTTTCTAGGTCTTTTATTAATGCCATATCAGGTTTTTCTCTTTCATATAAACCTTGATTTATCCATTTTATTTCTTCCATACCATATGTAAAGTTGTCTCTTATACTATAACCTGTTTCATCAGTGTTTCCTGTAATTAGATATTGTCCATTATTAATTAATGTTGCCGTATGGTTAGTTTGGTCTAAATTATAATTTAAATCATATACTTTATTTCCGTTTTCATCTAAAGTAATACCTGTATTTTCTGTAGCTCCTTCAATAGTACTAAAGTCTTTATTAAATTCATCTCTTACTGTACTATTTTCTGCAGATTTAGAACCATTTTCTTCATTTTCTAGATGTGGTATTACATTTGTATATGTTAAACCATCATATTCAAATTCTATATAATAGTTTTCTAGGTTTTCAATTAAAACGTCTTGGAATAAGTATGCTCCACCATCTGCTGTTGTAGTTTCCATTACAGTTTCACCTGTTGTTCTATCTTTTAATCTTACAGTAATTCCGTCTAATAAAATATCATTATCATCATCATAATCAGAAATTTCTGGATGCTCATCAGTTGCATATAAATCATTTCTTATAGAATTTTTTCCTGATATTTTATCTACCCATACTATACCTGATAATTTAACATATATTTGTTTATTTCCAATTTGGAAATCAGTTGTTTCTTCTACTTTAACTTGTGTTACTTGTCCATCTGTTAACATTTCATAACCATAATTTGGGTTTTTAGTTTCATATGCTATATATGTTCCTACAACTAAATTTTCAATTGAAATTTCACCATTTGCATCTGTTATAAATTCTGTTGCTTCTTCTCTTGTGTCTACATATGAAATATTTCCATTTTCATCTTGTTTAACATATTTATTTAATTGTTGATTTAATATATAAAAACCTACTCCTGGTAATCTAACTTCTGTATTATCTTTATTTACTTTTACTACTCTTAAATTTCCTAAAAGTGGTATATCATAATCAAATGAAAGTTCAATATCTTGTGTTGTTTCATATGTTTCTTTTTTCATCATATTTTGATTATATGAATTAACATTTTCCAAAAACCATATATTTACACCTTTGACGTTCATTTTCATATTGCCAGAAACTTTTGTGATTTTAGTAACTGTTCCATCTATTGGTATAGAAATATAGAAATCACTTCCTGATTTTATACCAGATACATCAAAGAAGTTTTCTGTTGTACCAGAAAAACTACTATATAATTTTTCTGATATTGGGTTTGAATCTTGGTCGTATACATTTATCTCTGATATTGTCCCACCAAATGTCCAATTAAATGGTCCTATTCTTAAATATTGTTTTCCATCTTTTTCGTATGGTGAAACTTGTATATTATCTTTGTTTGTATTGTCTGTAACTTTACTTCCATTTTCTAAATTATTTGCATAATCTATAGCTTCTTGGTCTAACCAACTAGTAGTATTTCCTGGATTGTTTGAAATAAATCCACGATATAATCCTGCATGGTATTGACCTACATTTTCCATCCAAGTATATCCAAAATTCCAAATCGCATTTTGTACTGGTCCAGTTGTCTTATTAGAACCAAATACTTCATTACTCTTAGATAATATATATGCAAACCTTGCATTATCTTTACTATCTATTGTCTTGCCTGTATGGTCTGTTGATTTTGTTCCTTCTATTTTTACATTTGATACTACATTATAAACACCTTGTTCAGAAGAAAGTTGTCCATGCTCTAGACAGAATATTTCATCACTAGCAAGATATTCATTTCTTGTCATAAAAATTTGTTGCCCAACATGAGTTATATTATTTACACTGTCATAAGCATTTGATGTTACACATATACCTAACACCATAACAATTGTTAAAACAATATTTAATAGTATTTTCTTTGTTCTACTCATTTATTTCTACCTCCTTTCTTTTATATTCCCTCATTTGTTATTTTTCTTTTTCTTCTAATAACTACTATAACTGTAGCTATAATTCCTAAGAATAAGATTGTTCCTATAGTTATTCCTATATAAACTGCTCCACCTGTTCTAATTCCTAAAAGTACATCTGCTGAACCCATATCATTTTCTCCATTTGTTCTATTTCCTGGAGTTGAGTTTATATCTGTTAAACCTAATTCATTATATGCTTCATCAATTTCTGCTGTATTATTTATTAATCCAACATTATTTTCTGTCATTGATTTTGTTAATGTTAATGTTACTTCTCTAGATTCTCCTGGATTTATAATATCGTTTGCTAAACTTGCATTATATACACCTTCTTGAGTTTGATACCAGTCTTTGTTTAATTCAGAACTGAATTTTAAGTCATTTGGCATATAATCTACAATTCTTCTAGCATATCCACTAGCTTCACCAACATTACTTACTCTTATTTTGTACTCTATTAAAACAGTTGCTCCATTTACTCTTTTTGCATCTAATTCTGCTCTTGCTAATGTTTCATCATCATATTCTATAACTGTACTTCCGCTTGAATCTTGTATAACTATTTTACTAACAAATTTTTCTAATTTTAAGTCAAATTTTTGTACTTTTACATAACCAACATTTATATTTGAAATGTTTTCATCAGAAACTTCTATAATATCTGTTGAAGCTACATTTTGGTTTTGTCCATTTATTATTAACTCTTTCATCATGGCATCTGAGTTAATATTTTCACTTACACCTTCTACTTTATATTTAGTTAAAGTATAAGTTTCATTATTATAATCAAATATTACTATATATTTTCCATTTCCTATATGGTCTAGTACATAAACTCCATTTTCATTTGTTGTTGCTTCTAATACATCTCCGTTTTCTTTTTTTACCAAATTATTTGTTTCTGTATTATATAAACGTACTTTTACTCCTGATAATAATTCTTCATTATCATCTTTTTGTCCATTTGAATTTTCATCAATAAAAGCAATACCCGTTATAACGCTTGTTCCTGTTGCTACATCATTATCATCAACATCATTATTATCATCACTTGGATTTTCTGGGTCTGTTGAAGTATTTTCTCCATCTGCTTCTATTATATGTGTAATTTCTGCTGTTTTAGCAATTTCTTTTCCAAGTAATTCTACAGTTGCCACATTTGTTATTGGCTCTGCTTCAAGTCTTCCTTGTGAGTAATTTACAACTGTTTCTATTTTAATAATGTTTTCTGTTCCTCCTGCTACATTACACATAATCTCTAAATTGTTTTTATTTCTTAGCCCTTCTATTTCTTCATCATTAAATGTTACTTTATTTACTGTTAAACTACTTGGTATCTTATCTTTTATTGAAATATTATCAATATCTTGTGTTCCGTTATTTTTTACATTAATTGTATATTCTAGAATATCACCAGCTTTAATGTAGTTATCTTCTACATTAGATGTCATACTAACTGATATATCAGCTTTCTTAACATTATCAGTTACTACATTTGATTTATATTCTTCTTCTCCTTGTTTTGCTATTGCTGAAAATGTAATTTCTGGAACATCTTCTAATTTATTAATTTGTAAATCATAGCTTATTACTTTATTTTGTCCAGGTTCTAATGTTCCTATATTTATTTCATCTTGATATTCTATTTCTTCTGATTGTATTGGAGTCATATTGTTTATTTCTTCTTCTGTTGGTGTTTCTAGATTTTCATCATATTCTTCTTTTAAATCTTCATCTGTTACTTCTTCTTTTGGCATATTAGTTATTAGAGTACATCTACTTACTGTTAAATAATTTGGTAAATTAGTAACAACACTTACATTTTCTTGTGTTTCATCTGATATATTTTCCACAATTGCAAAGTATTGAACTACTCCTGTTTCATATAAATCAACGCTTCTATCTGTTATTCTTTTTACTGTTACACGTATATTTCCATTAGAAGTTACTATATTTGTTTCATTAGATTCTTTTATTGCATCTCCATAATTTATAGTAGCTTTATTTACTAATGTTGTTCCTTCAGGTGTATCATTATTTACTCTTACTTCATATTCTATAGTTTTAGATTCTCCAACTTTGATGCTATCTATTGTTGCCTCATATGTTCTATTTTCTAATTCTTTATAATATGAAGAACCTGTATATTCAAAATGGTCTTCTGGCTGTACTAAAGTTGTTCCTTCTGGTACACTTCCTTGTACTTTTACATTAGTAACATCTTCACTTCCTGTATTAGATACTTCTACTTTATATCTAATAACCTCACCATTTTTTACTACTGCATTGTTTTCTAAATTATTTCCAGAAACTGTTGCACTTATTTTTGTTTCTAGATTTGGTCCTACTCCTGTTTCTAAATTAATGTCTGTTGCATTTACTTCATTACTTGTATTTGTTGCATTATTATCATAATTTACTTTATAGTCTTGTTCTGCTTTTTGGTTATATTCTAGTAATGCTGGAACTTCTGATTTGTATGTTGCATTAATTTCTGCTCCTGTTTCCATTTGTGGAACTTCAATTAAGTATTTTCTAACTTTTGTTCCGTCTGTTATTTCTTCTTGCCATCCGTTTTCGCTATTTTGTAAATCTTCTGTAGCATTTTCATTTTCTGTATAATATACTTTTGCATCTTCTACTCCACTTACATTAAGACCTTCTTTTATGTTTATATCAATGTTATTTTCATTGTTTCTTGTTGGGAAAGTACCTAAAACTTTTACATTTGATACTGCATTTTCATTATTATTTATTACTTCTATTTGTGTTTCTAATTCTTTTGCTTCTTGTCCTCTTTCAAGTTTTACATTTGTACTTTCTTCTTCACCTATTGTTTCTATTCCTAATTCAGAAATATTATGTATTGCTGTCATATCTTTTGGTGCTACAATTCTAATATCTTTTTCTTGTGTAACTGTCTCTTCTTTATTTACACAAGTCATTATAATTTTTCCATCTTGTGTTGCTGCTTTTCTATTTACATTTATATTAGCATTTATTACTAAAATTGCACCTTCTATTCCAGCTTCTTTATAATTTGTTTGTTTTCCAGCTAATTCAACTGTTATTGTTCTACCATTTGCTCTATAATTTGCTATAGAAAGTTCTGTTTCGTATACTAAATCTATATTATTTATTGTTATATTTTCTACAGCTTCTGGTAATTCAAATGTTAATTTTGGATTTTCAAATAAATTATATTGTTCATTATTTGATTTTAATGTAGCTCTTATTTCCACATCATTTGCTATAACTGTTGATAATGTGTCTTTATTTACTTCTAAACTAGCTTCAGTTTTAGCATTTTCTAATTTTATTCTTGATTCTGAAGTATTTATTGCACCTGTTCCATAATCTACACTTACATTTGAAGCTAATTCTACAGCATTTACATTTTTTTCTTCTTCACCTGGTTTTATAGTTTTTGTATGTGTAAATATTAGATCTCCTTCTGCAATAGGTGTAGTTGTTTTTATTTCTATACTAGTTGGTTCTTTTCCTGTATAATCAATAACAATATTTCCGTTTTCATCTGCTTGTGCTTCTGAATTTATAACTCCTAAAGTTTCACCATTTTCATTTAATATTGTTATTTCCCCATTTTCTCCAAGTATTTTATCAAAATCTTCTTTTTCTAAAACTGTTTTATTATATACAACATTTGCATCACTAGTTTGTCCATCTAATAAATTATAATGGCTTTTTTCTTCTTTAATAGAAACACCATCTACACTATTTGATAGATTTACTTTTAATGCTGTTTCTGTTTCAAAACTTCTATCTAAAGAAGCATTTATTTTACCTTTATATATTACAGATTCTTTTGCAGTATTTGTAACTTGCATTAAACTGTCTTTTTCTTCTTCTGTTATTTTTATTGTATTTGTTGTTTTTAATTCTTTACCATTAAATAATTTTACTGTTTCTTCTACTGGTATTTCCATATCTACCAAATCCACGTCTTTATTATAAACTAAAGTTAAAATTACATTTTCACATCCTGTTTTCTTCCAAATGACTTTGTTTTCTTCATTTGGTTTGTTTGTAAATTCCATAGATATATTATTACCACTATAGTCATATTCAAAATTTGTCATTGTATTGAAGTTTGTTTTTGTTACAACTTCTGGTCTTTCTTCTCCACTTAATGTAACATTTGAACTAATTTCTTCTATAGGATAATTATTTTCTTTTAACCCCATATTCATAGAAATTTGTACAACTCTTTTTTCTTCTCCGTTTATATTAAATATTTTGTTTGTTATAACTTCTAAACTGTTTTCTATATTTTCTTCATTATTATTTTCTAAGTATTCATATTTTGCTTCTCTTGTTGCTTTTATATTTATATCCTTTTCTGTACTGTCTCTATAAATACCTGTTAAATTTAAATCAGACACAGCATTTAATAAACCTGCATCTAAAACATCATCTTTTACAGGTTCAATTGCAACATCAAAACTTGCTGTTGTTCCAGCATTTATCTGATTTAATGTTATTTTGTTACCTTCTATTTTATTTACATACTCACTTTCTGTATTTTTTAATTTAAAATTACTATTCTCTAAAGTAATTTCTCCATTAAAATAACCTTCATTTTTTACGGTAACGGCTAATGTTAATATATCTCCTTCTTTAAGCTGAGAAGTAAATTCTATGTTTTTATGATTTGTAGAACTACTTTCTGCTGCAAGTGAGATAAAACCTGCTCCAACATAAATAAAGTTAATCATTGTTAGAACTGTTATTAACATTAATACTGTTAATACTTTTAAAATATTACCTTTCATAACTTGGCCTCCTTAGTTTATAATATCTCTATTTACTATTATAACCTTTATTTCCACTTTTTTCAAGCTTTTTCCTTGTTTTTCATAACTTTTTATGTCAATTTTTTATTTTTTACAAAAATTTCCTTACGGAAGGTCTTTTTTGTATCTTTTATTTTAAATATTTCAAATTCATATCTTTTTTATTACATTTTGTAACATTTGGATTTTTTTAACATATTATATTTCATAGATATATGACTTTTGCATATATATAAGTAGAGGTGATTAATTTGGATAATAATTTTAATTTAGATAAAAATACTATGGATAAACTTAATTCCGTAATGAAAGGTGGTAATGTTTCTGATTTAATTTCTCAAATTCCACCAGATGTTTTAGCAAATTTTTCTTCTATGATGAATAATAACAATAATAATGATAATTCTAATGATAATACAAATAAAACTGAAAATAATATAAATTCGAACAATGATAGCAATAACACTAATGGAAACAATAATAATTCTTTTAATTTTAATAATATAGATATGAATACCATACTAAAAATGAAGTCTATTATTGATAAAATGAATAATTCTAATGACCCAAGGTCTAATTTACTCGCTTCTTTAAAACCATATTTACGTGATAACAAAAAACAAAAGCTAGATGAATATGCAAACCTTCTTAATTTTGCTAAGATTGCAGAATTCTTAAATAATGATAATAAGGAGCCAAAATAATGCCAGTTTTTCCTTTTTCTCCTTTTAATTACAGATTTTATCCTAATTATATTAATAGAAATAGAATAAATAGAGAAAAAGGACAAAGAAGAAAAGCTGAAAAAGTAATAGAAACAAAAATGGATTTAGAAAACAAAGAAACAAAAAAAGAAGCAGTAAATATAGATAAAGCGAATAATAGAAATTACAATAAAAAAAGAACATCTAAAAATAATTTTGCTAATTTTAATATTTCTGCTATTCTTAATTCTGATATAAATACTCCTGTTTTAGAAGTATTAGGTATTAAATTATATTTAGATGATCTTATTATAATTGGTTTATTGTTTTTTCTTTATAAAGAAGATGTACAAGACGAATTGTTATTTTTTATATTAATTTTGCTTCTTCTTAGCTAAAATTATTCGATTACTATCTTATCGTCTATAACGCTTATATATGCTTGTTTATGCATTGGTTCTTCATCACGGTTTATTTCTTTTACTATATTTGCTATTCTTACTTGTACTGAATCAAATAGCCCTGCTGCTATTATTGCTTGCTTATTTCCTTTTGCTCCTGCGTGTGCCAAGCCTCTTAATGCTCCTAATACTACAATATTATCAGACGCCATAATTTCTGCACCAGAATTTACATCTCCTAAAATTACTAGACTACCTTCTGTTTCCATTTTTTGCCCAGACCTTAATGACCCTCTATGGAATTTTGTTTCAGACATTGCTATTTCTTTATCAAAAGCTCTCTTAATACTAGAAAGCCCTAAGCTTTTAGGCATATCAAATTCTATTTCTACATCTATTTTTTCTTTAATTAATTCTTGTATTTGGTCTATTTCTTTATTTTTTAATATTTTTCCAGTTACTCTAATTGGTGTTTTTTCGTCTTTATATAATTTTTTTAATTCTGGTAGCTTCTTTTTTAATGCAGATATTATTTGTTCTTGTTCTGCATTTTCATCTAATTTAATTAATATTTCATCTTTTCTTAAATTTATACTTACATAATTACTCTTCATTTTTACATCCTTCCAATCTTCTTTTTACATTTAAAATATAATATAGATTTTGATTAATGTCAATAGAATTTATTAAAACAATAAAAAGATAGACACCTATGATAAGGCATCTAACTCTATATTTTCGGTTAGTTTTTAGTTCATTTTAATCATCGTCCAGTACTACTTTATATATAAAGTGAGGCGAGAAGAATG
>CALXEY010000062.1 GCA_944387455.1 uncultured Clostridia bacterium | reverse complement strand
AAGAAATAAATTAACAGAAGAAGAAATAGAAGAACTAAAAGAAGAATTATTAAAAATAATAATGAAAGAAGGTGATTTTATAATGATGAATTTTACAAAAGCATTTGTTAAAATAATGAAAGAAGATGAAAAGAAAGCAATAAAAAAAGGTAGAAAAGAAGGTAGAAAATTTGGTGAAAATATAATAAAATCATTATTTAAAAGCAAAATGTCAGCCAAGGAAATAGCAGAAAGAACAGGGATAGCTTTAAGTGAAATACTTAGAATTGTTAAACAATAATTATTATAAAAGAAGGTGATTTTATAATGATGAATTTTACAAAAGTGTTTGCTAAAATAATGAAAGAAGATGGGGAAATAATTATTATGAAATAAAATAACCAAGAGGAGAAAATTATTTTTTAGTTTTCTCCTCTTTAAGTGAAAAGAAAAAAATAAATAAATGAAAAATAATAACTTTACAAAGATGATTTGTATGATATAATTTAAAAAATAAAACAAATGGAGAAAAAACTATGAAACAATATTTTAAAGAACATGGAAAAAATTATTTAATAATTATATTTATTGCAATAATAATAACATCAGGTTTATTAATAGAAGGTCTACCAAATGGACATGATGCAGACTCACACTTAGCAAGAGCAGTGGGAACAGGAGAAGCACTAAGTGAAGGACAATTTCCAGCATTAATAACATCAAATTATGCAAATGGTTTTGGTTATTCTTGGAATATATTTTATCCACCACTTGTAACATATCTAGAAGTAATACTTAAAATATTTGTATTT
Source organism: uncultured Clostridia bacterium (assembly GCA_944387455.1). Lineage (GTDB taxonomy): Bacteria > Bacillota > Clostridia > TANB77 > CAG-508 > CAG-269. The sequence continues at coordinate 8,294 of CALXEY010000062.1, read as the reverse complement.
ACATATGAAAATGCAGTAAAATTAACAATTTTATTTTCAGTAATAACAGCAGGAATTGCAATGTATGAACTAGTAAGAGAAATAACAAAAGGAAGAAAAAATGTATCTTTGTTAGCCTCTATAATGTATATATGTGCACCATATTTGTTAGTAAATATATATACAAGATTTGCACAAGGAGAAATACTTGTATATGCATTTTTCCCAATAATGTTTTTAGGAATATATAATTTATTTAATGGAAATAAAAAGAAATACACATTAATAGGAATAGGAGCAATAGGAATTTTATTATCACATAATATAGGAGCAATATTTGCAGTGGCTATGGCAGGAATATATGTAATATTTAATATTACAAAATTAAAAGATAAAGAAATATTAGAAAAAATAATAATAAATATAATATTTATAATGCTTATAACCTCATTTTTCTATTTAACATTATTAGAAACAAAATCTAGTGCAAATTATGAAGTATTTGAATATGGAAAAATGGCAACACTAGAATCAATAAAAGAAAATGCAGTATATTTGCCACAAATATTATTTGGTAAAATGCAATTTGGGTTTAGTGAAGTTTTAGATTACCCATATAACATACAAGAAGATATGTGTTTCCAACTAGGATTATACATAGTAGTGCCATTATTATTTACACCATTTGTATTTAAAGATATAGATAATAAAAAGAAAAAAGATTATGTAGTAACATTATTTGTAGGAATAATAGCAATAGTAATGACATCTACATTATTCCCATATGAGGAGATGCCCAAATGGGTATCATTTATACAATATTCTTGGAGATTCTTATTTATTGCAACATTTACTTTAACAATAATTGCAGCAATAAATTTAGAAAAATTATTTAAAAAAATAGAATTAAAAGAACTAGTAATTATAACAACAATAATATTAATATATATATCACCATTAGTATTTGCAAATGATTTTGATAATAGCATAACAGATGAAAAGTTTGAACAAGTAGACAAATTAACAGAAGGAACAAAGCTTTCAGAAGCAACTTCATCATTAGAATATATACCAACAAATGCTTTTATAGATGCAGAATATTTAAGAAATAGAAAACAAGAAGTAGTTATACAAGAAGGAGAAGTAGAAATTATAGAACAAACTAAAGACGGTTCTAATATGTATATAAAATATCAAAACAACAATGAAGGAACAAAAATAGAGTTACCATACTTATATTATCCAGGTTATGAAATAGAAGTAAATGGAGAAAAACAAGAATATTATGAATCTGATACTGGATTTATAGAATTAGAATTACAAAGTAAAGAAGGAGAAATAACTGTTAAATATACAGGAACAATGCTAGCAAGAGTAAGTTTTATAATATCTATGATATCTTTAGTAGTATTTATAGTTTATAATATTATAATAATAAGAAAATATTTAAAAGAAAAAAATAATAAATAAAGAAAAAAACAATAAATAAAAACAACAGTAAGCAAAAATAAATAAAAAAGAAAAAAGATATAACTAAAAATAAAATTAGTTGTATCTTTTGACATAAAAAGTAAAAAAAGATATAATATGAGTGGTAGAAATAGGAGTTTGTTATGAAGAAAAAAGTGTTATTTATATCAAGTACAGGGGGGCATTTAAGTGAATTATTACAATTGTCACCATTATTTGAAAAATATGATTATCATATAATAACAGAAAAAGATAAAGCAAATATTTCTTTAAAAGAAAAATATGGAGATAAAATAGATTTTTTACCATATGGAACAAGAAGTAAGATATTTAGCTATATTTTTAAATATTTTTATTTATGTTTAAAAACAATATATTATTATTTTAAAATAAGACCAAAAGTAATAATAACAACGGGAACACATACAGCAGGACCAATGTGTGTGTTAGGAAAAATATTTGGAAGTAAAATAATATATATAGAAACATTTGCAAATAGAAATAAGAAAACGGCAACTGGAAAACTAATATACAAAATAGCAGACTTATTTATAGTTCAATGGGAAGAAATGTTAAAATTATATCCCGATGCAGTATATGGAGGTTCGATATATAAATGATATTAGTAATGTTAGGAACACAAAATAATAGTTTTAAAAGGCTATTAGAAGAAATAGATAAATTAATAAATAAAGGTATAATACAAGAAAAAGTGATAGTACAAGCAGGATATACAAAATATGAATCTAAGAATATGGAAATATTTAGTCTAATACCACGAGAAGAATTAGAAAAATATCAAAAACAAGCAAACTTAATAATAACACATGGTGGAGTAGGATCAATTATAAGTTCTATAAAATTAGGAAAAAAAGTAATAGCAGTACCAAGACTCCATAAATATTTAGAACACGTAAATGACCACCAAAAACAAATAATAGAAAACTTTAGTGAAAATGGTTATATTATAGGAATAGAAGATGTGACAGAATTAGAAAAAGCAATAGAAAAGGCAAAAACATTTGAACCTAAAAAATACCAAGCAAATAATGAAAAAATGTTATCTATAATAGAAAATTTTATAGATAATCTAAAATAAGAAAAAAGGAAGATATGGAAAAAATAGAAGTAAAAAAAATCAAACTAAAAAATAAAATAAATAAACAAAATATATTAAAAGAAATAAACAAATTTATAAATTCAATAGCATTTCCTATATTTATAGGTGTATTAATGTTGTTAAAGACAATATTTTTCTATGAAAATACAATAGCAATAAGAGAAACAATAGAAAAGGAAGTAATAATAGCAACAGCAATATTTTTGTTAACTTTTATATCTTTAATATGTATGTTACCAAATAGAATAAGAACAAGTTTAACAATTGTATTAGATATAATACTTAGTTTGTTATTATTTGCAGATAATTTATATTATACATATTCAAGTTCTGTATTATCAGTTATGCAAATAACAAACTTGCAGTATGGAGAAGAAATAAAAGGAACACTTCCTATGCTTCTAGAATTTAAACAAATATTATATTTTATAGACATAATATTAATTTTCATAATGCTAATAAGTAAAAAAATAAAAATAGAGAAGAAAGAAAAAGCAAGTAAGAAAGTTATTTTGTTTAGAATATTATCAGGAGCAATTACAATATATTTGATATCTACACAATGGGTAAAATATGTGGAAAAAGCAGAAGAACACCCATATAATAAAGATGCTCAAGTTAATGGTGGTACAATTTATGGATATCATATAGCAGATATAAAAAGTTTAATAACATTAAAAAAATCAGCAAAATACGATAAAAAAGAAGAAATGTTAGAAGATTATAATAAATTAAAAGAAAAATATGACGAAAAATACGGAAAAAGTAATTACAATTTTGAAAAAATAGCAAAAGGGAAAAACATTATAATATTACAATTAGAATCTTTGCAAGAATTTGTAATAAATAAAAAAATAAATGGAAAAGAAATAACACCAAATATAAATAAATTCATAAATGAAAATATAGAATTCTCAAATATGTTTATGCAAAGTTATTCTAGTACAGCAGACTCTGAATTTTCAACAGTAACATCATTATATCCTATGGAAAATCGGAATGTCATATAGCAAATACTATTCTAACAAGTATGATGATATATTTACAATGTTAAAAAAAGAAGGATATAATACATCATATATGCATGGAAATTATGGATATTTTTGGAATAGAGGAAATGTATATAAAAGTTTTGGAGTAGATAATTTAGAATTAAAAGATAAATTTGAAGATACTTCAGAAAACATAATGGGATATTTATCAGATGAATTATTATATAAACAAGCAGTAGAAAAATTAAAAACATATAATATGCCGTTTTTTAGTTATATAGTATCAGCATCATCACATACAGCATTTACATTAGATGGGTTAGAAGATAGAACAAAAGTAAATATAGATGTTGGAAAATATAAAGATAGTTTTTTTGGAAATTATTTAGAATCAATGAATTATGCAGATTATGCATTTGGAATATTTATAGAAGAATTAAAAAAAGCAGGACTATATGATGATACAATTATCTTAATATATGGAGACCATAACGGAATAGATATGTATAATGAAGAAATGTTAGATTTTCTAAAACAAACAAACGAAAATTTAAATGATGTAGATATAAAATTAAATTATATACGAGTAGCCTGTGCAATGAAAATACCTGGAATTGCAAATTTAAAAATTAAAAAACCAGTAAACAAATTAGATATAAAACCAACATTTGAATATTTGATAAAAGGAAATGAGGAAGAAAATATATCTGAAGAAAATATATCAGGTGAAAAACAAGGAAAAGAAAGAAAAGAAAGAGAAGAAAGAGAAGAAGTGTCTTTGGGAACAAATATGTTTGCAAGGAAAGATTTTGTATCATTAAATAATGAAAGAATAATAACTAGTAGATATTATTTTGATGAAAAATGGTATAACAAAATAGATGGAACAGAAGTAATTTTAGAAAAATTACCAGAAGAAGAAAGAAATTTATTAGAAGAATATTATAATGATATGAAACAAGAACTTGCAATATCAACATCAATTAGTATAAATAATTTGTTAAAGTAAAAAGTAAAAATGAAAAACTAAAAAAATAAAAAGATAAAAAAATATGCTAATAAGTTAGAATACAACAAAGAAAGGAGAATTTCTAAAAATGGAAGAAGAAAGAATAGTAAGCCCAGAACTTGAAAATACACAAGAAGAAAGATTAGAAAATTCTTTAAGACCAAAAAATTTAGATGAATATATAGGACAAGATAAAGTAAAAGAAAATATGAAAATATATATAGAATCAGCCAAAAAAAGAAATGAACCATTAGACCATTGCTTATTTTATGGACCACCAGGGCTTGGAAAAACAACATTAGCAAGTATAATAGCAAATGAAATGAAATCAAATATAAAAATAACATCAGGACCAGCAATAGAAAAACCACGGAGATTTAGCAGGGTTGCTTACTAATTTAACAGAATTTGATGTTTTATTTATAGATGAAATACATAGATTAAGCAAAAGTGTAGAAGAAATATTATATCCAGCATTAGAAGACTTTACATTAGACATAGTAATAGGAAAAGGACCAAGCAGTAGATCTATAAGATTAGATTTACCAAAATTTACTTTAATTGGAGCAACAACAAAAGCAGGTTCACTAACAACTCCATTAAGAGATAGGTTTGGAATAATACATAGGTTAGAATTATATTCAGTAGAAGACCTAGCAAAAATAGTAAAAAGGTCTAGCAAAATTTTAGAAATAAATATAGATGAAGAAGCGGCAATAGAAATAGCAAGAAGATCTAGAGGAACCCCTAGAGTTGCAAATAGACTTCTTAAAAGAGTAAGAGACTATGCAGTAGTTTTAGGAGACGGGCATATAACGCTTAAAATTGCAAAAATGGCTTTAAATAAACTAGAAATAGATGAATTAGGCTTAGATGAAATAGACAGAAAATTATTAGAAACAATGATAGTACAATATAGTGGAAGACCAGTCGGAATAGAAGCATTAGCAGCAACAGTAGGAGAAGAAGTAGACACAATAGAAGACGTATATGAACCATATTTAATACAAATTGGTTTTATAGCAAGAACATTAAGAGGAAGAGTAGTATTACCACCAGCATATAAACATTTGGGTTATTAGGGACGTTTCCTTTGCGACCAAAAGGTCGCATTCGGGACACATCTTTAAAATACGAAGAGATTGATTATGGATTATAATGAAGAAATTTTAGAAAAATGTTTACCAACATATTTAGAAAATGATTTAAAAAATCTAAAAGAAGGTATAAAAAATAAAGTAAAATATTTAGATTGTTTAATAAACGAATTACAAGGCTCAGTAAATAGTGCCTTTGTAGACGGAGATATTACAGAAGAACAATGTGATTATTTCTACAGAAAATATATATATGGAGGTTTATTATGATAGATTTTACAAACTGTGAGATAAGTAAATATAAGTATTATGGAGGAAAGAATGTCAAATTTTTATAATAAAATAAAAACAATATGTTGTAAATATAAAAAAGTTGCTATGTTTGTTGATATGGACGGAACAATAGTAGAATATATAGTACACCCATTTGGAAGTATTACAACAAAATCAAAAGGGCTATTTTTAAATGGAGAACCAATAAAAAGTGTTATTAATGAGCTAGAAAAAATTAGTAAAATAGATAACTTAGATTTGTATATATTATCAATGGCAAGAAGCAATATAATAGTTCACGAAAAGAAAGAGTGGCTAAAAAATAATGCAAGTTTTATTAATGAAGATAGATATATAATTTTAAATAGAGAAGCTGGAGATTATGGAGATGATAATAGAAATATAATAAAGGCTAAAAAAATACAAGAAAAATTAGAAAATGATTATGATTATGCAATTTTTCTAGATGATGACCATAAAGTTATACATAAAGCGCAAGAATTATTAAAAGATAAGTGCGAAGTTTTCCATATATCATCAGCTTTAGTATAGGAGTTAAAATGTTAAATAAAATTAAAAATAATTATAAAGTTTTAATAATAATTGGTTTTATTAATTTAATAATATTTGGGATAACAAACCTTATATTTGATATAAAATATGAACAAGTAGATGATTTTATAATATATAATTTATATTCTGGGTTAGACCGGGACTTATAATATACACGGAATATATATACATCCAGTTTTATGTTTTATAATAAGTTTATTTTTTAGAGTTTTACCTATGGTAAATTGGCATACAATGTTTTTATTACTTATGCAATTTGTTTGTTTTACTATAATTGGAACTTTAATTGTAAGAAAGAGCAATAATAAGCTTTCATATTTGTTATATGTAATATTTGCAAGTGTATGCTATACATCACTTTTACAATTAATACAATATACATCAGTTGCAGCACTTTTAATACTTACTTCATTTTTTATTTTAATGTCTTATATAGAAGAAAATAAAAAATCTAAAAAATATATTGTATTATATATTATTTTATTTACAATAGGGATAATGACAAGAATGCAGTCATTATTAATAATTGCACCATTTTTTGCAATATATTTTGTTTATAAATTAATATTATTTTTAAGAAAAAAATTGGACAAAGAAAATATTATAAAAATAATAAAACATTATTTACTTTTCTTAGGAATAACTGTTATTGTGTATTTATCAAATTACATAATTTATAATACAGATGATGTTTATAAAAATTATATGGAATATAATGACATAAGAGCAACTCTGCAAGATATATCATATGCGGGTTATGAAGAAAATAAAGAAGTTTTTGATGAGATTGGTTGGTCTAAAAATGACCATTACTTATTTTATACATTTAATTTTGGAGATGAAAATGTATATAGCAAAGAAAATTTAGAAAAAATATATGATTATAAAAAACAAAATAATGATATATATAATTTTGATTTTGATGTAGAAGATATTTTTAATAATCTAATAGACCAAATGAAAGATATATTGCCATATATAAGTTTAGTATTTTTAGGCTTTTTTGTAATTGCAATTTATACAAATAAAGATAAAAGGTGGTTTATATTAGGTATATTTTTAACAACTATCTTAACAAATATAATATTTATAATAGTTGGAAGAACTATGCATAGAGTAGTTATTCCAGAATATATCTTAGGAATTGCAATGTTTTTATATTTTATAAAATATAGAAAACAAGAAGAAAATAAAGATGATATTATAAAAGTGTTATCAATATTTATAATAGTTATGGTAGTAATATTTGCAGGAGGGGCGTATAAATTTAATTACTATTTAGAAGATTATAGAAATTATAAAGATGTAATTGAATATACAAATTCTCATAAAGAAAATGTATATTTATATACTGTTCCTTCACTTCAATATAGATATTTAGTATATTCTGTATATGAAATGCCACCTAAAAGTGCTTTTTCAAACTTAAGAGTTATGGGTGGATGGGATATGTTTACTAAAAACTATTATGATTTTAAAGAAAGATATAATTTAGAAGGAACATTTTTAGATTTATTAAAAGAAAATGTATATTTAATAGACGGAGATGTTGTGTGGTCTGGAAATTACTATCAAAATTATATTGATAATATAGTTTTATTTATAAAAGAACATTATAATAAAGATGTTACTTATGAAAAAATAGAAACTTTTGATAATATTTATATTTATAAATTACAAGAAGTAGCAAAAAAATAAATTGCTACTTTTTTGTAACAAATTTTAAATTAAATCGTCTAATAAATAAGAAATTGCCCGCCCGGCGCACCGCCGACAGGTAG
>CALXEY010000061.1 GCA_944387455.1 uncultured Clostridia bacterium | reverse complement strand
AAAATGTTACTCCTTCACAAGTAGGAGATGCAACAGCATTTTTATTCAGTGATTTATCTAGTGCTATTACAGGAGAAATTATTCACGTAGATAATGGTTTCTCAACAGTAGGTGTTTAATTAAATAGAAAAAATAGAAAGCTTACACTTTAAAAGTTATTTAAAATGTAAGCTTTTTTGTTTGAAATTTCTTTAAAATCTGTCAGTATCATCATATCTTGAAGTACGTATTTGGTTTGAATAATACCAAACAAGTGCAACAATTGCAATTGCAGCTATCCCCATAATTAGCCAAGTCCACATAGTTGCAGTCATACCCATAAAAGTTGCGTCTCCTTCAGCATTTGTAGAAGTTCTAGTTGCTGTATAATCTCCATTATCCATATTATTTGTCATAGAAGTAACTGTGTTTGATACTGAATTTCCAGCATTTTGCATAGTGTTTTCTGCACCTGCTGTTACATTTTTTGCGGTATTTGAAACACCACCAGCAGCACCTTCTATAGCATTTTCTGCACCACCTACAATGTTTCTTGCACCATTTGCAGCATCTTCTAGCATATTAGTTGCATCATTTGCGAAAACAGAACTTGCAATTAATAAGATAGAAACAATTAAAATTAATGCACTAATTATTAATTTTTTAGACATAGAAATTTCCTCCTTGTATAATAGTTAGTCTTTAAAATAGACAATATTTTCCATAATAATTGATTATGAAAAATAAATTCTATTATTATTATTTTATATTTTAAATAAAATATACATAAAAAATAAAAAGAAAAGTAAAAAATAAGAAAAAGAAACAATAGAGAAAAAATAAAAAAAGGGAAAAATAGATAAAAAATAAAATAAATAAAAAAGAAAATAAAAAATAATAGAGAAGAAAAAAATAAAATCTTATTTAAATAAAATTAAACAAGATTTTATTTTTTAAAATATTTTTGTAAATTATTTTTTTAACCTAATTAAAATAGCAATTGCAAGTAATATTAGTAAAACTCCTATAACAATAATAAAAATATTTAATATATCTGATAAACCTAATTCTCCTGAAGATGTTGTACTTGTAACTGTAGCTGATTCACTTTGTCTATTTGTGTTTGTACCAGATGTTCCTGAAGTTGTGTTACCACTTGCCATAGTATTTGAATTTCCAGAACTCATTGTATTTGTATCTGTAGTAGATGTATTAGTTCCTGCTTGTGAATTTGTATTATCTGTAATTTGATTTGCATCTTGAGAAGTATTTGAATTATCTCCACCTGAAAGGTCTGTTGTTAAGTCTGTACTTAAATTTAAATCAACTGCATAACAAGTGTTTATAGTAAATATAAAAGCAATAATACTTACAAATATAATAATAAATTTTAAACTTTTTAATTTCATTTATTAACCCTCCTAATTGAAATAATTATTATTTCATCTCTTTTGTTCTTACAAAATATATAATATCACAAACTATAGTAACTGTCTAGTAAATTTTAAAAAAAATTAAAGTAAATCTTATTTTTTTGTAATTTGTATTGACTTAAATTATTATAATACTGTATTATTACTAAGAAAGTAAAAATATGGAGGTAAATATGATTAAGGTAGATAATGTTAAAAAGACTTTTGTACGTTACAAAAACAAGAAAGAAAAAGAAACTTTTTATGCAAATAATGGAATAAGTTTTGAAGCAAATGATGGAGAAATAATTGGTGTTTTAGGACCAAACGGAGCAGGTAAAACAACACTTTTACGTATGATTGCAGGGATATTAGAGCCAACAGAAGGAACAGTTACTTTTGATGATTTAAATTACAAAGAAAACGAATTAGAAATAAAGAAAAGTTTAGCATATTTGTCTGGAAATACTAAGCTTTATGATACAATTTCTTGTTATGAATTATTAAAAATGTGTGCAGATATTTATGGAGTTGGAGATAAACAAGAAGAAAGAATTAAAGAAATATCTAAAATATTAAATATGGAAAGTTTTTTATATAATAAAATAGGTAATTTATCTACAGGGCAAACACAAAAGGTAAATATTGCAAGATGTATGGTTCATAACCCAAAATATTACATATTAGATGAAGCAACAACAGGTTTAGATATAATATCAAGTCAAGTAATTTTAAATTTTATAAAAGAAGAAAAAACTAAAAATAAAACAATCATATATTCAACACATTATATGGAAGAAGCAGAAAATATATGTGATAAAGTTATTATGATAAATAAAGGTACAGTTATAACAAGAGGAACACCAAGCAAAATAAAAGAAGAAACAAATACAACTAATTTAAGAGATGCGTTTTTCTCTTTGATAGGAGGTGTTTTAGATGCAGAATAATTTATTAAATATATTAAAAAAAGAATTAAGAGAATTATTTAGAGATAAAAAATCACTTGTAATGATGCTAGTTATTCCAATATTTATACCACTTTTAGTAATAGGTATGTCAGCTTTATTTGACACACAAGTAAATAAAAATGTAGAAGAATTTAATAAAATAGGTTTTGCTTATCAATTATCACAAGAAGAAAAAGAAATTGCAGAAAATATGGATATTGAAGTAATAAATGGAACAGAAGAAGAATTAAAACAAAAATACGAAAATTCTGAAATTAATCTATATGTAACAAAAGAAAATAACAATTATATATTAAACACAGGAAGTAGTGATAATGATAGTTATGCTATGAATTTAATGGAAACTTATTTTGATAGTTTAAAACAATATATGCAAGCAAATTATTTAAGTAATAATAATATAAACCCAAATGAAGTATTAAATATAATAAATGTAGAAGAAAATATTTTTGAAGAAGATAATTATTTTACAAGCTATATTAAAAATTATGCATTTTTATTTATAATTATGGCAATTACAGTATCTGCTACATATCCTGCAACAGATACAACAGCAGGTGAAAAGGAGAGAGGAACTCTAGAAACATTACTTACTTTCCCAATTAAAAGTAAAGATATTATAGTTGGAAAATTCTTAGGTGTATCTATTTCATCAATTGTAACTGGTATTATTAGTTTGATTTTAGCAGTGATATCACTTGTAATTGCTGGAAATATGTTTAGCATATATGACGGAATTGATATAATGTTTTCAGGTACAAGTTTAATATTTGCTATTATAGTTATAATTGCATATTCATTTTTCATAAGTGGTTTATGCATATCTATAGCAAGCAAATCAAAAACATTTAAAGAAGCACAAAGTGCCTTAACACCATTAACATTTATATCATTTTTCCCAGGTATGATAGCATTTATGGTGGGAGTAGAAACAACACCAATACTTTCAATTATTCCATTTTTAAACTTTACATTATTATTTACAGATATAAGTAATGGAAATATTAATTTATTAAATTTAGTATTAATGGGAGTATCTACAATAATATATATAACAATAGTGTTAAAACTTATAATTAAACAATATAAATCTGAAAATGTATTATTTTAGAAAAATGGTTGTAAAAAAATAATTTATTGATATAATAATAGTGTAAGAATTAAAAAGATGTTTAAATAATAGATTGGAGGAATTTTTATGTTGAAAAAAGTTGGAATTTTAGCAAACGGAGGAGATGTTTCCGGGTTTAATGCAGTTATTAGAGCGATTGTGAAAACTGCTGAAAATCATAATATAGAGTGTTATGGAATTATTGATGGATATAATGGATTAATTAAAAAAGATTTTGAATTATTAAGCACAGCAGAAGGTGGAGAAGCTATAGGAATTTTACCACTTGGTGGTTCTATTATAGGTTCTTCTACAAATTCTAATTTATTTAATTATAAAGTTGTAAATCAAGATGGAAGTGTAGAATATAAAGATTTATCAGATGAAGCAATTAAAAATATAAAAGAATTTGGTTTTGATTGTATTTTTACATTAGGTGGAGACGGAACACAAAAATCAGCAAGAGATTTTTCAACAAAAGGTGTAAATGTAATTGGAGTTCCAAAGACTATAGATAATGATGTTGCTTGTACTGAAATAACATTTGGATATAATACTGCTGTATCTGTTGCAATGGAAGCATTAGATAGACTACACACAACAGGAGCTACACATCATAGAATTATGGTTTTAGAAGTAATGGGAAGATATGCAGGTTGGATAGCATTAGAGTCAGCTATAGCAGGTGGTGCAGATGTTGCTTTAATTCCAGAAATACCATATGATATTAACAAAGTTGCATCTAAAATAGAAAATAGAAAGAAAAGAGGAAAGAATTTTAGTATAGTAGTTGTAGCAGAAGGTGCAAAACCAATAGGTGGAGAATTAACTATTATGGGAACAAGAGACAACGGAAAAGGTGTAGATAATACAAAACTTGGAGGAATAGGACAAGTAGTCGCAAAACAATTACAAGAATTAACAGGTTTAGAAGCAAGAAACACAACTTTAGGTTATATGCAAAGAGGTGGAACACCAACAGCTTTTGATAGAGTATTATCTACAAAATATGGAACAAAAGCAATGGAATTAGCATTAGAAGGAAAATTTGGAACACTTGCAGTTATTAAAAATGGTAAATTAGACTCTGTATCATTAGAAGAAGTGGTAGGAAATAATACAAAAATAGGAGCAGTATCAGGTAATACTGAAGAAAGTAATTTAAGAAAGGTTACAATGGACGATGATTTAGTAAAAACAGCAAGAAACATAGGAATAAATTTAGGCGATTAGAAAATTTTTAAGAAATAGCAAATATTGAAATAAAAAAGTAATTTATCCCAGAAAAATGCGATTTTATTAAAATTAATAAAAGGAGTGTCTTTTATGAATATTGAAAAAACTTTAAATATAATGCTAAAAGGTTGTGAAAACCATACGGAAAAAAATGAAATCATAGAAAAACTAAAAAAAGTAGAAAAAGAAGGTAGACCATTAAGAATAAAATTAGGGTTAGATCCTTCTGCACCAGACATACATTTAGGTCATGCTGTTGTGTTAAGAAAAATTAGACAATTACAAGATTTGGGACATGAAGCTATTATTGTTATTGGAGATTTTACAGGGATGATAGGAGACCCAACAGGAAAATCAAAAACTAGAAAACAATTGTCAAAGGAAGAAGTTGAAAAAAATGCTAAAACATATCAAGAGCAAATTTTTAAAGTTATTGATTCAAAGAAAACAACTGTAAAATATAACAGTGAGTGGTTAGATAAAATGAATTTTAGAGATGTTATAAATTTGGCATCAAAATGTACAGTAGCTAGAATGCTAGAGAGAGATGATTTTAAGAATAGATATGAAAATCAACAGCCTATATCAGTACATGAATTTTTTTATCCTTTAATGCAAGCATATGATTCTGTTGCAATTAAAGCTGATCTTGAATTAGGAGGAACAGATCAAACATTTAATGTTTTAATGGGAAGAAATATACAAAAAGATTATAAGCAAGAACCACAAATAACACTTTTTATGCCACTTCTAGAAGGTATAGATGGTATTGAGAAGATGAGCAAAAGCTTAGGAAATTATATAGGAATTAATGAAGAAGCAAAAACTATGTATGAAAAAATAATGAAGATACCAGATAATTTAATAATAAAATATTATGAATTATGTACTGATGTGTATCCAGAACAAATTGATATTATAAAACAAAGGTTAAAAAGTGGAGAAAATCCTCGTGATATAAAAATGGAATTAGCAAAAGAAATAACAGGATTATATCATAGTAGAGAAGAAACTGAAAAAGCAGAAGAAACATTTAAAATAGCATTTCAAAAGAAAATAGCACCAGATGATATACCAATATTAAAAGTAAATACCAAACAGCAAAATGTTGGATTAGCTATTGTAGATGCATTAATGTTAGCAGGAAAATATAAATCAAAATCTGAAATTAAAAGACTAATGAGTCAAGGTGCAATAAAAATAAATGGAGAAAAAGTAACAGAAATATCTTTAATAACAGAAATAAAATCAGATACTATTGTTCAAGTTGGAAAAGGTACATTTTATAAATTAGAAATTTAAGATATTAACACAATAATTTTAAAAAGTCTTACTTTATATAGAAAACAATATAAGGCTATTATGGATGATGATTTAGTAAAAACAGCAAGAAACATAGGAATAAATTTAGGAGATTAAGTTAAAATAAACAAATGAAAAGAGGTAGTAAAAAATGAAAGATTATTTTGGTTATAAAGATAAAATATGTGTAGTAACAGGAGCATCTAGCGGTATGGGAGAAGCAACTGTTAAAATGCTTGTTGACTTAGGTGCTAAAGTATATGCAATAGATATTAACGAGTGCAAAGTAGATTGGATAACAAAATTTATTAAATGTGATTTATCAAAAAAAGAAGATATTGATAAAGCATTTTCAGAAATACCAGAACATATAGATTCATTTTTTGGAATAGCAGGACTTTCTGGTGCTAAAACAGATTATAGAACAACTTTTGATTGTAATTATACTGCAAATATGTATATTACATTAAATTATCTAAAAAACAGAATGAGTAAGGGTGGAAGTATTGTATATTGTACATCAACTGCAGGTTTAGAGTGGAAGAAGTTTAAGAAAGAACAAAATAAAGTTGTAAATTGTAAAACTTGGGAAGAAGTACAAAGTGTAACTAAAAAGCTAGCAGATAATGCACCTTCAACTTTTGCATATATGTATTCTAAAAGATGTTTATCACATTTTGCTTGCTTGCAAGCAGTAGAATTTGGAAAAATGGGAATTAGAGTAAATAATGTTTTACCAGGTTCAACAAATACTGGTATGAAACAAGAATTCCAAGATATGGTAGGAAGTGAAGAAAATTTAATTGCAGAAGCAGGGCTAGCAGGAAGGCTTGCAACATCTGAAGAAATGGCAATGCCAATGGTATTTTTAAATTCAGATATGGCAACATTTGTATCTGGTTTAGATATGGTAGTAGATTATTCAGATAGCTGCTTAAAAGAATTAAAATTAAAGAAAAACTTAGAAGCAATATCTGCAACAAACCCAATAATATGTATGCTTGCTAAAAAGATGATTAATAAATCAACAAAAAACGCACTAAATAGTGGAAAGGAATAATTTAATGAAATATATTACTCTAAACAATGGAATAAAAATT
The DNA here is from genome assembly GCA_944387455.1 of uncultured Clostridia bacterium. GTDB lineage: Bacteria > Bacillota > Clostridia > TANB77 > CAG-508 > CAG-269. The sequence goes on along the minus strand of CALXEY010000061.1, from coordinate 1,979 downwards.
CCTAGAATTGGGCTTGGCATATATGCTTTAAATGATGAAGATATAATTGTAAAAGCAATTGATGACATAGGTTATAGATTAATAGATACAGCTAGAATGTATGGGAATGAGAAAATTTTAGGAAGAGCGATTAAAAGATGTAGTGTAGATAGAAAAGATTTGTTTATTACAACTAAAGTCTATGGACCAGATAGAGGGTATATAAAAACAAAAGAAGCAATTAAAGATTCTTTAAATAATCTAGGGCTTGATTATATTGATTTAATTCTTATACACGAACCATATAGAGAATATAAAGAAATGTATAAAGCTTTAGAAAAAAGTGTAAAAGAAGGTATTGTTAAATCAATAGGTGTTTCTAATTTTAATAAAAAACAATATTTAGACTTAATCAGAAATTGTGAGATTATACCTACTATTAACCAAGTAGAAGCACACGTATTTTATAGTAGAAAAGAATTACAAAAAGTATTAGAAGAAAACGGAACTGTAATGGAAGCGTGGAGTCCACTTGCAGCAGGGAAAAATAATATTTTTTCTAATAAAATATTACAAGAAATTGGAGATAAATATAATAAAACACCTGCACAAATTGCTCTTAAATATTTGCTTTCAAGAAATATGGTAATTATTCCAAAATCAGGAAATCTAGACAGGTTAAAACAGAATATTAATTTATTTAATTTTGAGTTATCAAATGATGATATAAGAAAAATAGAAGCTCTAGAAAAGAAAAAATCATTGTTTGGGTGGTATGATTAATAGATGCTAGAAAACTAGCATTTATTTTTTGTTTAAAATACATTTTTTTGTAAAAAATAATAGTAAAAAAATATGAGGAGAAAAAATTGATTATAGAAATTATACTTATATTAATAGGTTTTGTTTTATTAATAAAAGGTGCTGATTTATTTATTAAAGCATCTATATCTATTGCTGAAAAATTTAATTTATCAAAAATGTTAATAGGCTTAAGCATAGTTGCAATTGGTACATCTCTTCCAGAAATATTTATTACAATTACATCTTCTTTAGAAGGTTATTCAGATTTAGTAATTGGAAATAGTGTAGGTAGTTGTATTTGTAATCTTTTACTTGTTATTGGTATAACAAGTTTAATAAAAGATGTTAAATTAGACAAAACAACTATAAAAATACATTTTACAATTGAAATTTTTATTATTTTATTACTTTTATATTTGGGAAATAGTAATGAAATTAATAGACTATATGGAATAATACTTATTTTATGTGCTATTTTTTATGTTGTTTATACTATTTATGAAGAAAAGAAAAACAAAGAATTAGATAAAGAGTTAATAAAAGAAGTTAAAGATTTAGAATTAAAAGAAAATTCTATAATAATTATTATTTTATATATTGTATTAGGTTTATTAGGTCTTAAATTTGGTTCTGATTTTGTGGTAAATAATGCAACTTTAATTGCTAATAATTTAGGTTTTTCAGAAAGTTTTATTGGTATAACTATAATTGCAGTAGGAACAGCACTCCCAGAAATTATTACAGGTATTATTTCTGCTAAGAAAAATGAAAATGAGTTATTTTTAGGAAATATCATAGGTTCTAATATTATTAATCTTACTTTATTAATTGGTATAGGTTCTGTAATTAAACCTATAAAATACAATATAGAATTTAATTTTAGTTTAATTTTTTTAATTTTAATTACGATAGTTTTACAAATAATCGGTATTTTTAATAAAAAGGCTAGGATAAATAAAACACTTGGAAGTATTTTTATATTATTGTACATTGGTTATATAATATGTATAAAATAAGAAAAGAGTAGGAATTAAGTTAATAATTCCTACTCTTTGAAGATTAGGAGTTACCTTCCTCTAAGTTCTGGGTGTGTTGCCTCAAGTTCGGAGAACATATCATATTCTCTATCTGCCTTTTTCATAATATATGAGGCAGTGAAATATCCACCGAAGATTGCAACAGCAACAATCAAAATG
>CALXEY010000060.1 GCA_944387455.1 uncultured Clostridia bacterium | reverse complement strand
TTTTATTTTATCCCAATCTACCTCTCCTTGGTATTCTGATACATCTACACCTTTTACTTCAAACTTTTCTGCTTCTATTTTTGTTGGTATTATATATCCATTTACCATAAGTAGAAATATTATAAATAATATTAAAATTATAATTATTATAGTTATTAATATTTTTTTATTCTTTTTTATAAATTCCATAAGTTACTCCTTAGCCAATTAATAATAAGAAAAATGCTCCCATTGTTATTCCTATTGTTTCTATTATATATATAATTGTAAAACTTAAATTTAAGCTTTTCTTTTGATAAAGAAATGAAAATAATAATGTACAAAATGGAATAAATACAATACTATGCATTACTCCTGCTGAAAAATGCCCAAAACCAACATCAAATATCATATGTTTTTTAGCATAAATATCTCCTGCAAAATATCCTAGAACTCCACCTACTACAATTGATACAAAATATAATAATATGTAATTTATTACACACCACATTTTAGTATTTTTTGATTTCCCAGCAATTATTACTTCTAATACTATTGTGATTGCAAAAATTAGTGCATATAATAATGTTACAAGCAATGTAACTCCCCCTTTATTTTTTAGATTAATTTATTAATAACAAGAAAAATGCACCCATTGTTATTAACAATGTTATTAATATTAGTATTGTTGCTATTATAGAATTTATCTTTTTCATTTTATATAAATAGATATATAGTAGCACACTTAATGGTACAAATACAAAGCCGTGTATAGTCATTATTTTTTTATTAGAGCTTATTGTTAGATAATCATCATTTATATTTGCTATTTCGCTTGCTAATACATTTCCTAATAATATTCCCAATATACAAAGAATTGCATATATAAATATCCAAAACAACGCTTTTCCTTTTGATTTCCTTATAATAGAAACTTCTATTACAATTGTAAATAAAAATAATACCACATATAAAATTATTCCAAACATAAAACTTCCCCTTTTAATACAAAAATAATATTGTTAATATATTTAGTAAAAATATTATTGCCATTAATATTATAAGTGTTTTTTTATTTATTTTTTTCTTATTATATTTATCAATTAAATATGTATATAATAACAAAACTGTTGATACAGAAAACTCTATAACAATAGGTATTAATATTATTAATATAAACATACCTTGTCCATTTTCTATCTTGTTATTTAAAAGGCTTATATCTATAAGAAATAAGTCTAAAATTATAATAAATACACATATTGTTATTATAATTAATAATTTTGTTCTTACTTTTTTTATTGTTTCTAAATTACAATAAGAAACAAAACATACTGCTATTAAAATTATACTTAAAAATATTATAGCTACCATTTTTATTATCCCTTTTAATCACTTGCCTTACCTGCTCCTACTACTTCTCCATTATTTGCATCTACATATATATACAAATTTGTTAATGGGTCGTTTTTATCTCCTAAACGTATACACCATACTGGCTGACCTTTAAATACATTATTTATATTTGTATCTTTTGCCCATTCATCTTCCCAATAATATGCCTTATGTATGTCATCTAAATAATATATTAACTCTGCTGATATCTCATAATTACCATTTTCATCTACCCACACTTCTGTTGCTGAAAAGTCTGACTCCCAACCTTGATATTGGTATTTTTCTTTTTTAGCTTCTTTTTCTGCAATCTCTGCTGCTTCTTCTTTTGTTATTTTAACTTCTGTTTCTATATTAGAAGAATTTTCATTTTTGGTATTAGCAACAGTATTATTGCCTACGTAATCACCATTACTTGTGCTATTAGAAATAGTATTATCTAAATTTCTATAAATGCAATTTGTATTAATTGCCTTACTTGCCTGAAATACATTTACAATATAACTATTTGGTAATTTACTTCCTGTGAAAAAATAAGTTAAGCCACCTATTCTTGTTTCTATTTTTTCTATGTCATATTTTGATATCATAACTATTATATCTGCTTTTTGGAATACATCATCATTTATTTGTTCTTCTAAAGTTATATTATATCTATTTAATATTTCATCTAATTTTTCTTTATTTTGTATTTTTATTCCATATATTCCACTTTCATATAGTTTTAGTTCTGATACATTTTTAACAATAACATCATCTGCTACTTCCTTGTTATTTAAAATATATTGTTTATTATCTCCCATATGATAACAAGAAGCGTCCATTAATATTTTCTCATCTAACTTTTCTTGTAATTCTTTTTTATATTCTTCTTTTATATTTTGTTTTACAACTTGACCACCATTATCATTTCTTAAGATTATATTATTTAAATCTTCTTCATATGCAATTACATAGTTTTTACTTATTGTGTCATAATCAAGTTCTATATAATTTTGATTCTCTTCTATTTTTTCAATATCTTCTTTTGATACTTGTATTCCTTCTTCTTTACTATCAAATACTTTTATGATTTCATTTAAAATATCTGTATAACTACTTTCACCTTTTGTAAATACATAATAATTATCTGTGTCTTTTTCTTTATATACTATTCTATCTGGTGTTTCGAAATATTGGAAACTATTTACTACTCCTGTTTCTTCTTTTGGCTCTATTCTCGTAAATATAAATGTTCCTATACATAATACTATTAAAAGTGTTGTTATTCCTATTAATGATTTATATTCTTTAAATTTATCTGATAATTTAATCATATTTATTCTTCTCTCCATATTCTTTTTTCCGTCTGTTACACATAGTAATTTTACTGGTTGTTTTTCATTATTAGATATTGGAATTAGTTTTACTAATGTTTTTGCATATGATTTTTCTTCATTTTTTCCAATTTTTTCTAATACCATTTCATCTGCTTTTAATTCCATATCTTGTCTTATTTGTTTAAAGCAATACCATAAACCTATATTAAACCAATGTACTGTTGTAATTGCTATTAATATTTTATTTAATATTAAATCTTTTCTTTTAAAATGTGCAAGTTCGTGCATAAATATATATTTTAGGCTTTCTTCATCTTTTTTTAGTATTTCATCTGTTACTAATATTTTTGTTTTAAATAAACCATAAATACAAGGTACTTTTTTATATTCTTGTTTTATTAATTTTATATCTTTTTTTATTTCCATTTGTTTTTTAGAAAATTCTAATATGTCTAATATTTTTTTATCTTTTACTTCTTTATTTCCTATCTTTTTATTAAAAATTATACTTGTTATTATATAGTAAATAAAAATTATACACATTACTGCAAGCCATATATAAATAATTGTTTTTCCTACTTCATTTAAAATTAGGCTTTCTTTTATACTTTCTATTTTGTCTATTAATGAGCTTAGTAAAAATTTATGTGAATTGTTAGACTGAAGAGTTATTCTAAATGGAAATATTAGGGTAAAAAACATAAGCCCCCACATAACAAATTTATATGTTGGTGATATTTTTTTATCAAATGTTTTTCTAAATAATAATATTACTATTCCTAATATGCTTGTGATTGTTGATGCATATAATATATTGTAAAAAATTCTATACATATATTAGTCCTCACTTTCTATTAATGTAAGTAAGTCCTCTAAATCTTTTTTTGTTATTTTCTTTTCTTCTACAAAGTTTAATAATAATTTATTTGTACTTCCATTATATAATTTCTTTAAAAATGTTTCATTTTCTTTCTCTAAATATTCTTGTTTTTGTATTTCTGCTCTATATGTATTTTCTTTTCCTTTATTTGCAATTGATTTTACACTTTTCTTTTCTATTAATCTATATAAAAGTGTTTTTATTGTACTTTTATTTCTTTCTTCTTTTTTACTTAAAAGCTCCACTATTTCATTTAATGTAAGTTCTCCATTTTCCCATAAAACTTTCATTATTTCTAGCTCTGCATCTGTTATTTCGTATTTTTTCATTTTAGCCTCCTTAAAAAGTTACGTTTGTAAACTCGCTTATAGTTTACACCTGTAAACAATTTTTGTCAAGGAAAAATTCTTTAAAACTTTTTATTTAAAATAACTTATGATATACTAACAATATAAATTATAAATGGAGGTTATTATGACTACAAAAATATATTCAATTGATGAAATAAAAGAAATGTTAAAAGATATTCTCTCTAATACTGATGTAGAAAAAGTTATTTTGTTTGGCTCTTACTCCAAAAATGTTGCCACAAAAAATAGTGATATTGATTTTTTAATTGATAGCAAAGGTAAATTAAAAGGTTTAAAATTTTTTGCTATTATTGATATGATTAAAGAAAAATTTGATAAAGATGTAGACGTTATAGAAATTTCTGAAATAAATAAAAACTCTAAAATTGAGAAAGAAATAACTAAAACAGGAGTTGTTGTATATGAAAAGTAAAGATAAAATTATATTAGTAAAAATTTTAAAGTATATAGATGAACTAAATTATTTTATAGATGGTTTTTCTAAAGAAATTTTTAATGCTGACAGAAAAACTATAAATGCTTGTGTATTCGATTTAAGCCAAATTGGTGAATTAACTAATAAAATTAGTGATGAGTTAATAAATAATTACCCTGATATAGAATGGCGTCGGTTTGAAAGCATTATGAAATAGAATTGTTCACGACTATGACGGTATAAACCTAGATATGATTTGGGGTTTTCTAACTTTAGAATTAAATGATTTAAAAATTCAAATAACTAACATTTTAAAAGATTTTAAATAAAATAATTTTATTAGTTCCTGTTTAAATAAAACAGGGTTTTTATTTATTTAAATTTGCAATAGAATATTATTTTGCATATACTTTTACTGTAGCTCATCATCAAAAGAACTAGGAAATTTCCTAGTTCTTTTATTTTTATTTAAAACTTATTGTTGATGAACTGTCAAAGTTAACTGTTTGTGTTCTTGTCCAGTTTCCTCCATTACTATCTGTAATTGTTAATGTTACTCTTTGTGAGCCTCTACCACTAATACTTGCACTCTTATTAGTTGTATTTTTATCAACATTTGAATCTGTATATACCGTATTATCTCCTACTTTTATTTCAATGTTTACAGTTTTAACAACATTTTTACCATCTTCTCCTTCTGAGTTTTCTTCATATCCACCTGTAATTGCTTTAACATCTATAGTTGCATTTACTGTTTTATCTTCTGCTACTTGGTTTACTGTTATTGTTATTGTTGTACCTTCATCAACTGTTTTGTTTGCATCAATACTTTGTGCTGTAACTTTTCCATTATTAGATGTTGCTTCTTTATATGTTACATTAACCTTCAAACCTAAGTTTTCTAAGTTAGATTTAGCGGTAGCTTCATCTTGACCAATTACACTAATTACAGTTACTTGTTTAATGCCTGTTCCTGTACTTATGTGAATTTTTACAGTATCACCTGCAAAAGCTTCACTATCTGGTTCTGTTTCTTGGCTAATTACATAACCTTCTTTGACTGTTTTACTTGTTTCTTCAATAACTTCTACTTGTAATTTAGCATCTTCTAGCATTTTTATAGCTTCTTCTTTTTCTTTTCCTTCTACATTTGGAACAGTAGTTTTTTCTTGTCCTTTACTAATTTTAACTAAAACTTTGCTTCCTTCTTTTACTTTTTTATTTTGAGGTGTAGTTGTAAAATCACCTAAATCATCTTCTGCTTTTTGTGATATTACAAAACCTTCTGGAACATCTTTATTATATTCTTCACTTGCTACTTCAAATACAAGTTTTGCTTCTTCTATATCTTGTTTTGCTTCATCTTGAGATAAACCAACTACATTTGGCATATCAACTTCTGCTGGGTTTGTTAAGTTTAATGCTAACATTGTTCCACCTAAGCTTAGTGTGAATAACAATATAAGACCTATAAATATACTTAATTTTTTATGTTTCTTTATAAAAGCTTTAAACTTTCCGTCTTTTTTATTATCTTCGTTTTGTTTTTTATCTCCTCTTACATTATTATACATTTCTGTATGTAATACTTGTGTTTTAGCAGTTGGGTCATATTCTTCATCATCTACAAAATCACCGTCTGGGTCTTTTAATGCTTTTCTTAAATCATCTAACATATCTGTTGCTGTTTGATATCTTAAATTTGTATCTTTTTGAAGTGCCTTCATTATTATTTTATTCACAGCCATAGGTACATTTGGGTTTACTTCTATTGGTTCTTCTGGTTTTTCTTGCATATGTTTTAATGCAACAGATACTGGTGTATCTGCATCAAATGGAACTCTTCCTGTTACCATTTCATATAAAACAACACCTAATGAATATAAATCTGACTTAGCGTCTGTAAAACCACCTCTTGCGTGTTCTGGTGAAAAATAGTGTACAGAACCAATTGTTGTTCCAAATGCTGTAATAGTTGAATTTGAAACTGCTTTTGCAATACCAAAATCTGTTACTTTAGCAATTCCGTCTTCTGTGATTATAATATTATGTGGTTTTATATCTCTATGTATAATATTATTTCTATGAGCTGTTTCTAATGCAGATGCAATTTGTATTGCTACATTTACTGACCATTTCCAAGGAAGTGGTCCTTTTTCTTCTAATATTATTTCTTTTAAAGTCTTTCCTCTAATTAACTCCATAACAATATAATTAAAATTATCTTCTACACCTACATCATAGATTGATACAATATTTGGGTGTGTCAATCTTGCTGCTGACTGTGCTTCTACTTCAAATCTTTTAATAAACTCTTCATCTGTTGTAAACTCATCTCTTAATATTTTTACAGCAACATCTCTTTTCAAAACTTTATCTGTTGCTCTGTAAACGGTAGCCATACCACCATTTCCTATTTTCTCGATAATTTCATATCTACCACCTAATAGTTTACCTTCTAAATTCATAATTTTATCTCTCCTTAAATAATGTTTATTTTGTAGAACGTTATATGTTTTTAATTACAATCACTGTTATATTATCATATCCACCTTTTTCGTTTGCTAAATTTACTAATTCTTTTGGTGCTTGTTCTATATCTTTTTTAGCTTCTCTAAAAATTTCTTCTTGTGATACTAAATTTGTTAATCCATCTGAATTCATTATTAAAATATCATCTTTTAAGAAACCTTTTACCATAACATCTGGCTCTACAAAAGCATTACAACCTAGTGCTTTCATTAACATATTCTTTTGTGGGTGATGTACTGCTTCTTCTTTTGTTATAGTACCGTCTTTTACTAATTTTTGTACATAACTGTGGTCTTGTGTTAATTTTCTCATAAATTCTTTTCTTATTCTATATACTCTACTATCACCAACGTGTCCAATAAACACTCTATTATTATATATTAAACAAACATCTAAAGTAGTACCCATTCCGTTTAATTCGTCATTTTCTTTTGATTTTTCATATACTATCATATTTGCATATTCAACACTACTTCCAACTAATTGAATTATACTATCTTTATCTTTTTCTATTTCTTTAAAATTGCTTTCTATATAATTTTTAGCAGACTGTATTGCAAGTTTACTTGCAATTTCTCCACCATTATAGCCTCCCATACCATCAGCTAAGATATATAATTGTATTTCATCTAGCGAATCAGATATATAAAAAGAATCTTCATTTAATTCTCTTACTTTTCCGACATCAGATTTCGCATAAGCCTTTATCATCAATTCACCTTCTTCTTAAATTTATTATCTTCTTTATATCACATTTTTTATCCTTTTGCAATTTATTTTTAAAATTAATTTTTATAAAATATTATTTAAACAAAACTGAAAAAGACCTCTTTCGAAGTCTTTTTCAGTTTTGGATAATTATCCAACTTTTTTGCTGGTCAATGCTTTAAGTAAGCTTACGCTTAAATTTCCTACAGCCCCCATCCCCTACATCTCTCTTTTCTTCTATATCTAGAATACCAAGAACGAAAAATAGCTTCTGGGTCATCATCATCTCTTACTACAACAATCGGAACATTATAGGATGTAAAACAGTCATTTGAGGAAGGATCTCCTATTCGAATTTTAGCCCTGATTTCGGATACTCCCTTCCACCTTTCCTCAGTTTCTTCTCCATCTTCAATAAAGCATCCCATAAGAACTTGGATTATCTTCTTTACTCGTTCTTTTCTAGTCTGTCCAAGTGTTGCACGAAAGACAATTATGCTTAAAACTCCTTCTCTAGGAATTGCGTTATTAATATCTATTCTTGCATCTATATTACCAATCTCATTTTGAAAGTGAAGAATAATTTTATTATCTCTATCCTTCTTAATCGTTGTTCTAGTTAGCTCAGTCATTTTTTCTCCTTACAACACTTTGACCAACAAATATTGCTAACGCATATTTATATTATATCATGTTATTGACATAAAATCAAATTTGACTAAACCTTTATTTCCTAGTATAATTAATGTGTTAGGAGATTTCAAAATGGATATTAATTTAAAAAAATTAGAATTTGATAAAATATTAGAAATTTTACTTGGTTTTTGTATAACTACAAAAGGAAAAGAAATTACAACAAAATTAAGACCAAGTAATAATTATAATGAAGTAGAAAAAACTTTAGAGGAAACTTCTGAAGCTGTTTTATTAATATATAAAAATTCAGAACCAAATTTTTATGATTTTTTTGATATTAATTTAAGTATTAAAAATTTAGAAAGTGGAAATTCTCTTTCTATTTCTGCTATCTTAAACTTAAATATAATATTAAAAAATTCTTTTGAGTTAAAAAAATATTTTGATAAAGATTATATAAATAAAGATGATTTTCCTATTTTATCTAATTTATTTGATATGCTATATACAAATAAAAATATAATAGATGAAATAGAAAAATGTATTTCTTCTGAAGAATTAATAGAAGATGATGCTTCTTTAGAATTAAAAAACATACGAAAAAAACAAAAAAATTTAGAACAAGATATTAGAAATAAATTAAATGATATGATACACGGAAAATTTTCAAAATACTTACAAGACAATATTATAACAATTAGAAATGATAGGTTTGTTATTCCTGTAAAAGAAGAATATAAATCACAAGTAAAAGGTTTTGTACACGATGTATCAAATGCTGGTTCTACTTTATTTATTGAACCAACTTCAATTTTTGAGATGAATAATGAAATTAATAAATTAAAAGTAGAAGAACAATACGAAATAGAAAAAATTTTACAAAAACTTTCTTTTTTATTTACACCTTATATAGAAGAATTAAAACAAGATGTAGAATTAATTGGAAAACTTGACTTTATATTTGCAAAAGCCAAATACTCAAGAAAAATAAACGGAATAACTCCTATTCTTAGTAAAGAAAAACAAATCGAACTAAAAAATGCACGTCACCCATTAATAGATGAAAATAAGGTTATTCCAATTAGCTTATCACTTGGCAAAGATTTTAATACATTATTAATAACAGGACCAAATACAGGTGGTAAAACTGTAGCATTAAAAACA
>CALXEY010000059.1 GCA_944387455.1 uncultured Clostridia bacterium | reverse complement strand
TTGTGGGATTATTTTATCGTATAATGATATGTGTTCAGATATTGTTATTTGTTTATATTTATTTTCTAACATAAAAATCACTCCAACCTTAGTATTATCAACGATTTAAGTATATCATATTTTTACTTTTTATAATAGTATTTCGGTGATTTTTTTAATGTTTTTACTTTACATAACTTTACTTTTTAAACAGACTCGCTTTAGACAATGGGATTGCGGTTGCCTATATTTCAATAATTAAGTTAGAAATACCAGCCAATGCTTGTGGTACATATTCCTTTATTTTTTCTATTTCTTCATTTGAGAACAAAACGGAAATTAAAATTTCCGTCCTTAGCACTATTTTTATTTTGTGCTAAGTTTTTATAAAGATGTTGTTTTTAAGTTTTCACCTATGTTTTAGGCAACCCTTTTCTTTATAGGTCGTTGTTCTCGACCAATATCCATCGCTATTTCTAGGTTTGGACTAAATATTTCTTTTATATATTTTCTTAATATATTTAATGCTCCATTTATATCTGCATTTATTATTCTTCCACTATTTGTTTTAAATAAACCTCTTTTTATTCTTCTACTTTTATTGTAATTTTCTCTATTTATTTCTTCTTTATCTATACTACTTACTCCTGATGTATATTCTTCTGTTATTTTTTCTACTTCTATTCCTTCTTTCTCTGCTTTATATTCTATTTTTTCTACTAAATCTTGCAATGGTATTTCTACAAACCTTCTGTTCTTTTTCATATTTTGTTTTATTCCTTTTATATCTCCTATTACTATAGTTCCACAACCATTTTCTTTCGCAAAATCTATTATCATTTTACTTACTTTATGCATATATGTTTTACAATAATTATTTCTTTTCTTATATAACTCTTTTATTCTTTTTGTGTTTTTATATTTTTTACTTCCAACCATATGCATTTGTATACTCTCTAATCTTTCTATCTCTTTATTTATATATCTTATCTTTGACTTTAGACTTTCTCCTGCTACTATTAATGTGTTATTATTATTTGCTGTTACACAAGCTGCTAAATTATTCATTCCTAAATCTATTGCCATTGTATTTCCGAATACTTCTATTTCTTTTGCTTCTTCTTCATATATTATATATACTTTACATTTTTTCTTTTCTATTTTTCCTATCCTTATCATTTTTATGCCTTCTAAATTTATTAGCTTTTCTAATTTCTTTGGTATTAGAAAATTTAAACTCTTTACTTTAAATCTTTCTTGCATCTTTTTTGATATTGATAGTTTTACCTCTCTTTCTTCTACTCTTATTCCTTGTTTTGTAAATGTTATCTGTAGCTCTCCATTTTTATATCTTGGCATTTGTGGTTTTCCTTTTATTTCTTTTTCTCCTCTTTCATACATTTCTTTTATCGCTAAATATGATTTATGGTCTCTTATACAATTTAATATTATTTGCTCTAATGTATGTGAGTGTAAATATTCTGAATGCCAATTCTTTTCTCTATATTCTTTGTATATTTTATACATTTCTTCATTTGTTCCACCTTTAAAGTTTATTTCTCTTTCTCCTTCTCTTACTGAATAATTTAATATATTATAAACTTTATTTACGTGCCATTTTATTTCTTTTATTATCTTTTCTTGTGTTTCATTTAATGATAATTCAAAAGTAAATGTTAGTTTCACCTCTTCACCTCCAATCTACTTTTTTATTTATATCACACAAAACAAATTTTTGCAAGCATTTTTTAGTAAAAATTTATTTTTAATTTAACTTTAAAACAATTTGCTTTACTTTCCTAATATATAAAAAATTATGTGTTGCTCTTACAGAACTTTCCCATACATTTAATAATTCTTTAATTAATTTTTTACTTCTTTCTTCTTTTTTTATTTGTTTCATATACTTCTCCAAATTATCATTTCTATATTAATTTACTAATTGTAATTTATACAAAAAATTTATTAAATATGTCCTTTATAAATTCATCATCACTCATTTTATTTTCTAAATAAGTATTAAAATTATCTTTATTTATTCCATTTTCATTTATTTTGCTATAATTAGGATATATTTCTTGGACTTTTTCTCTTTTAATTGTGTAACTATTTCCTGTAAAATTATAGGTTACATATTGTAAATTTTCTATTAAAGAAAATAATGAAACAGAATTATATACTAATGCTCTTTCTACATACATTTCATCATTTATATACCAATCTGTAATATGATAATCTATTGTTAAACCTAAGTTATTTGAATTTATTTCAAACACATATCCATATTCAGAAAGTGGCAAGTTACTTATTAAGTTTCCAGTATTACTATTATCTCCAACATATTTACTTTGATATTTTGAAATATTATCTATACCACTTTTGTTTCTATTAAATGGTGTAATTGGTATAGTGTCAAAATTATATTCTTTTTTCTCATCAATAATATAATATTCGTTTCTTGTATCCGCATTAATTCTATACACATTATAGAATAAACTATAATAGGCAATTTCTTTTGTTCCTCTAAACGTTGTTTCTATTTTATAGTTATAAATTGGTGGTCTATTATTTGTTTTTACACCCAAATAATCAGCTATATAAAATATTCCAAATATTCCTATAAATAAAATAACTCCAATACCTATTTTTTGTATTTTCTTAAACTTTTTTAAATTTCTTACTAAACCTATTACAAATATAATAATACCTATAATAGAATATATAGAACACCAACTACTTTCTTTGTTAAAAATAGTTAATGCTGAAATACTAATAATTACACCTAAAATCATCAATATAATAGATATTTTTTTATGCTCATTTTCAACTTTTTTGTTCGAATAATCTATTGTATTTATTATATTTTTCTCAGTGTTTTCAACTATTTTTTGTTCCTCTATTTTTTCACCAGATAATAATTCATTTAATGTTATTCCTAATTCCTCACTTAATGGTTTTAATAAAGATAAATCAGGCATATATTTTCCAGTTTCCCACCTTGAAACAGTCTTATTTGTTACTCCTAATTTTTCGGCTAATTGTTCCTGTGTTAACCCTTTATTTTTGCGATTTAAAGCAATAAATTTTCCTATTTTATCTAAGTTCATTTTTATCTCCTCCTCACAAAAATAATACTATTTTTATTCTAAAATTAACACCCCACAAACAGCGAATTTCTTATTTATACTAATAAATTGTTGCTTTATATATTTTTTTCTTTTTGACTATAAATATAAATTATACTTCTTTAGTCATATTGTTAATTTTAATTATACTTACAGGTGTATAATCTACCACATCACAAGAAACACATATATGATTTTTCTTATCAAATTTGCTGTCTAATGGTTTATTATGTATATGTCCAAAAACATTAATTTGATTTTTTCCTACCGCTTCAGTTGGTATATGTGTTAATAATAAATTATCTAAAATAATTTTTTTCTTATAAACCTCTAAAAAGCCTATTTCTTTCCAAGTATTCACTCCAATTTTAAAATCGTGATTCCCTCTAAGCAATATTTTTCTTCCATTTAAGCTTTCTATTAATTTCTTTACTTCCTCAATCTTTCCAAAACCAACATCTCCTAAATGGTATACTGTGTCTGTTTCTTTAACAACAGAATTCCACTTCTCAATTATATATTTATTCATTTCATCAGTATTTTTAAATGGTCTATTACAGTATTTAATTATATTTCCGTGATTAAAATGTGTATCAGCTATAAAGTATATCATATACTCTCCTTTTCTGGTTATAAAATTGTAATTTGTGAGGATAACTATAAATCTAAACTATTTGCATTTAATAAGAATTCTTCTAAACTAATTATTAAAATTCCTTCTTCATTTCTCCAAAGATTTATATCATCTTTTACAATAATTATTTTTTTAAAACTATCATTTATATTAATCAAAGATTTTTGTTCTTGTTCCATTTTTTCCTTATTTGGTATTGCAAAAGCAGATTGAATATAATATCTTTTACTTGATTGGTTGCATACAAAATCTACTTCTAACTGTTTTCTTATCGTCTTATTAGTACTATCTTTTTCAAAACGTTCAATTGTTCCTACATCAACATTATAACCTCTAACTAATAATTCGTTATAAATTATATTTTCCATTAAATGATCTTCTTCTTGTTGTCTAAAATTTAATCTTGCGTTTCTTAAGCCTATATCTGTAAAATAGTATTTAGATGGTGTTGATATATATTTCTTTCCTTTTATATCATATCTTTCTACTTTATTTATTAAAAAAGCATCTTGTAAATAATTCATATACGAATTTATTGTATTTCTATTTATATCTGTATATCCGTTGCTTACGAAAGTATCATACAATTTCTTTGGATTTGTTAAAGAACCTACTGATGAAGATAACATATTAATAATAATTTCTAGTATATCTTCTCTTTGTATTTTGTTTCTTTCAACAATATCATTTAAGTAAGTATTTTTAAATAAATTATCTAAATATTGACTCTTTTCTTCTGCGTTTTTCAAATATAATGTATATGGCATTCCTCCATAGGTCATATAATCTTTTAAAGCTCTCCTTTTATCCTCATATGCATTATAGAATTCTGAAAATGAAAGCGGATAAACTCTTATCTCATCTCCTCTACCTCTAAATTCTGTAATAATATCTGTTGAAAGAAATTTTGAATTACTTCCTGTTACATATACATCTAAATTATTCTTTCTCAAAAAACTGTTTAATACACTTTCAAAATCTTTTACTTTTTGAATTTCGTCTAGAAGAATATAATACATTTTATCATCTTTAATTTTGCTAATAATATAATTATATAAATTTAAACCATCTGTTGTTAATTCTCTATTTTCTATTGAGTCTAAATCAACTTTTATAATGTGATCTTCTCTTATTCCATCAGCTATTAGTGAATTTTTAAATATTGGGTCAAGCAAATATGACTTTCCACTTCTTCTAAGTCCTGTAATAATTTTAATTAGTCTATTATTCTTTTTATTTTTTAATTTTGTTAAATACATATCTCTTGCTATTTCCATTTTGTTTTCCTCCGTTTACTTTTTTTGTGTATATACACATTTTTTGTTAATATTATAACTAAAAAAATTAAATAAGTCAATTTTATTTTTTACTTTTTTATGTGTACACACATTTTTTGTTAATATTATATTTCAACATTAAAAAATTATTCACTAATCTTGTTTATGTAAATCGGTAGTAGATATTAAAAATATCTACCTTTAAACTTGTAATTTATTATGCTATAAAAACATTATAAATAACTACAACGTATAAAAATACTGCTGTAATAACAGTTAGTATAAAACTACTATTTTCTCTACTTTTCTTATACTCAATACTTCTCAATACTAATAAAGTAGCTAATGCTAAAAACATTATTGGATTTGCAATATCAAAAGATATAACTTTTAATAAGCCTAGTAATGCAAATAGCATTGTAACTATTGATAATATAATCTTTGCAATTTTCACTTTTACCTCCTCCATAAAACTATTTGTTTATCAAAAACTCTTTTATGACCTCTGTAAACTTCTCCGGTAGCTCAATATTTACTTCGTGTCCTGCATCTTTTATTACTTTTAATTTACTATTTTTTATATTTTCATTTAATTTATTTGCACTCTCTAAATTTGCCTTATCCTTTTCTCCACACACAATTAATGTATGGCATTTTATTTTAGATATTTTTTCCTTTATATTTAATTCAGCCATAGAATTTGTTAAATTTATAAAATTCTCTTTTGAAACACCCATATTGTCAAAAATCTTTTTAGGCATAAACTTAAATATAAAATTTTGTATTTTAAATAATTTTTTTGGTATTTCATATGGTACTCCGCAAAGTATAATTGAATTTACTTTTTCTGGATATTCTATAGCATAATCAATAGCAAGTATTCCACCAAGTGAAAGACCAACTAAATTTACTTTTTCTTCAAAACAATTGCAATAATCAGCAAATGCTTTATACATATTTTTATAATTCATTTGACAATTTGTAGTAATTCCAAATAAATTAGGTATTTTAATATTTATATTATCTTTACTTAATATTTCTTTTACTTTATCCCAACTTTTATCTGTTTGACCTAGTCCGTGAACACATACATTAGTCATTTTTTAATCTCCTTTATTTACTGTATCTACAATAATATCTATAGCATTACTTACAAAACTTATTTTTCTTTGACTAAATATTTCTCCATTATGAGAAAGTGTAACAATTGCTATTGCAATTTGATTTTCTTTTGTAAAATTAGTATCTCCCATAAGTGTAGTCCAATCAACTCTAATATCATTTTTTGTTATTTCCTGTTCATAATCTATTTCATATGTAAGTTCTTCTGTAAAAGGTGTATTTGAGCTTGATTTAACAATAATTTTATTATCATTTCTATAGACTTTTATTGTATAATACACTTTTTCACTTTCAGAACTAACATAATTCTCATTTGGAGAAACTGTTTCTTCATAAATTAAATTGTTTTCTTTAATTTCTTCGTTATTTATACTATCTTTACCAAATAGAAAAAAACATAAAATTAACAAAAACAATAATATTATCACTAACAAAAATAAAATACTTTTATTATTCATAATAATTTCCTTACATTTAAAATTAATTATTTTACTAAAAACCAAATAATAGTTATTACTTCAAGTATTGTAATAAGAGGAAAACCTATTACAAACTGAATTTTTTGGGTCTTATGATGAAAAGTATACATACCTGCAATAGTTCCAATACCACCACCTAAAGCAGTTATTATAAATAAAGTTTTTTCCGGTATTCTCCAAGCTCCTTTTTTAGCTTTTCTCTTATCTAACCACATTATAAAAAAACCAATTAAATTAATTATAATAAAATAAATAACTATATTTTTAACTGTAAATATCTCTTGCATTTTTTTCTTCCTCTTTCTGAAAAAATAAAATATATAAGCAAGTTTTTAGATTAGGTACTTTTTCGTAGGGAAATTAAGGGTAGAAAAAGTACCGGTAAGCGGGATAGCTTAAATCTAAAAACTTGCTAAAATTCCCTACAAAGATGTGTCCCGAATGCGACTAAAAAGTCGCAAAGGAAACGTCCCTATGCAAACAAGCTCATTTGGTTACTTTGGCTCATACCTTTTAAACAGCCATATTTTTTAAGTAAGTCAGTAACTGAATTTCCCACTTTTGAGCGTATTTTCAAATCATCTATTGACATAAATTTTCCCTCTTCACGTGCCTTTACAATACCTTCTGCAGCAACAGTACCAAGTCCTGGTATACTATTTAATGGTGGTCTAATTGCTCCATCTTCTACCAAGAACTTTGTGCTATGTGATTTATATAAGTCCATTGGCAAGAAATTAAAACCTCTTTCATACATTTCAAGTACTAACTCTAAAATAGCGTACATATTCTTATCTTTTACTGTTGCACTATTTCCTGCTAAATCTATTTCTTTCATTTTATTTTTTACTTTTTCTTCTCCAAAAATCATACAGTCACTGTCAAATTCGTCTGCTCTAATTGAGAAATATGCTGCATAATAAGCTAGAGGCTCGTGTACCTTAAACCACGCAATTCTAAAAGCATTTGTAACATATGCTGCTGCGTGTGCTTTTGGGAACATATATTTTATCTTTTCACAAGACTTAATATACCAGTCTGGCACATTATGTTCTTTCATTAATTCTTTATATTGTTCCCATTTTGGCTCTTTACCTTTTGCTACTTTTCCTTTACGTACTGATTCCATTATTTTAAAAGAATCATTTGGTGGCAAGCCCATTTTTATAAGATAAATCATAATATCATCACGACAACATATAGCATCTTGAAGCGTTACTGTTCCTTGTTCAATCAAGGTTTGTGCATTTCCAAGCCACACGTCGGTTCCGTGTGATAAACCAGATATTCTAATTAATTCATCAAAAGTTGTTGGTTTTGTATCAACAAGCATACCTCTTACAAATTTTGTTCCAAATTCTGGTATTCCAAAACTACCTACTTCAGAATGTATCTGTTCTGGTGTTACTCCCAAAGCCTTTGTTGAGCTAAATATTGACATTGTTTCTTTATCATCTAAAGGTACTTTTCTTGGGTCTATTCCTGTAATGTCTTGAAGCATTCTTATAACTGTTGGGTCATCGTGTCCTAGTATATCTAATTTAAGTAAGTTTTGGTCTATTGAGTGATAATCAAAATGTGTTGTTATAATATCTGAGTTTGGGTCATCTGCTGGGTGTTGTACTGGACAAAACTCATATATTTCTCTTCCCTTTGGTACAACTATAATTCCACCTGGGTGCTGTCCTGTTGTTCTTTTTATTCCTGTACAACCGACACGCTAACCTTTGTGTTTCTGCTCTATTTATTGGTATATTTCTTTCTTCAAAATATTTTTTTACATATCCATATGCTGTTTTATCTGCTATTGTACCTATTGTTCCTGCTTTAAAAGTTGTTCCTTTTCCAAATATTACTTCTGTGTATTTATGTGCTTTTGCTTGATATTCTCCTGAAAAGTTTAAATCTATATCTGGCTCTTTGTCTCCATTAAAGCCAAGAAATGTTTCAAATGGTATGTCTAGTCCGTCTTTGTCTAATTTATGACCACATTTTGGACAATCTTTATCTGGTAAGTCATATCCATTTTTATACCCATAATCTGTAAAATCTGAATATTTACAATTAGGGCATCTGTAATGTGGTGGAAGTGAGTTTACTTCTGTTATTCCCGTCATATTTGCGACAAATGATGAGCCAACAGAACCTCTTGAACCTACTATATATCCGTCTTCATTTGATTTCCACACTAGTTTTTGAGCAATTATATACATAACAGAAAAGCCATTTTTTATGATTGATTCTAGTTCTTTATCAAGCCTTGTTTGTACTATTTCTGGAAGTGGGTCACCATATAATTCGTGTGCTCTTTTATATGCTATATCTTTTATTGTTTGCTCACAACCAGGAATATGTGGTGGACATTTTTCTGGTGATATTGGGCTTATCCTATCACACATATCTGAAATTTTATTTGTGTTTGTTACTACTACTTCATATGCTTTTTCTTTTCCTAAATAACTAAATTCTTCAAGCATTTCTTCTGTTGTTCTTAAATATAATGGTGCTTGATTGTCTGCATCTCCATATCCTTGTCCTGCTTCTAAAATTCTTCTATATACTTCATCTTGTGGGTCCATAAAATGTACATCACATGTTGCAACTACTGGTTTATTTAATTTTTCTCCCAAAGCTACTATTTTTCTATTTATATCTCTTAGAGCTTCTTCATCTTTTACTACTTCTTTTCTTATTAAGAAATTATTATTTCCTATTGGCTGTATTTCTAAATAATCATAAAAGTTTGCTATTTCTTCTATTTCTTCATCTGTTTTTCCAAGTTCTATTGCTTGG
>CALXEY010000058.1 GCA_944387455.1 uncultured Clostridia bacterium | reverse complement strand
TTTTCGATTTAATTTTTTCGAATAAATTACTTCAAGACAAAAATAAATTGAAGTAAATATATTTTACTCCAATTTTTAAAATTTTGCAACACCTTTTTGTTAAATTTAACAAATTTTACACACTAGGCACAAAAAGAACATAAATCTTTTTTAGCTATATTTTTGTTATTAATTATCAAAACCTTTTGCAATATTAACAAATTTTGTATAACTTCCAAGCCATAGAAGTTCTACTGTTCCTGTTGAACCTCCCCTGTGTTTTGCAATTATTACTTCTGCTATGTTTTTCTTTTCACTATCTGGATTATAATAGTCATCTCTATATAAAAACATAACAATATCAGCATCTTGCTCTATTGCACCAGATTCCCTTAAATCTGAAAGCATTGGTCTATGGTCTGGTCTTTGCTCAGCAGCTCTTGATAATTGTGATAATGCAATTACAGGTACATCTAATTCTTTTGCTAAAATTTTTAATGAACGGCTTATTTCAGAAATTTCTTGTTCACGACTTCCATTTCTTTTTCCTGTTCCTTGTATTAACTGTAAATAATCTATAACAACTAAACCTATATTTTTTTCTATTTTTAATTTTCTACACTTAGCTCTTATTTCAGTAATACTTATACCTGGTGTATCATCTATATACATTTCTCCTTCTGATAAAGGTCCAATTGTCTCAGCAAGCTTAGCCCAATCATCTTCTTCTAATTTACCAGTTCTTATTTTATTACTATCAACCATAGATTCAGAAGATAAAATTCTATTTACTAATTGTTCTTTAGACATCTCTAAACTAAATACTGCAACTGGTACATTTGCTCTTAAAGCTGCATTGCTTGCAATATTTAATGCAAATGCTGTTTTACCCATAGCAGGTCTTGCAGCAATTAAAATTAATTCTGAACCGTGAAAACCAGCAGTTCTATAATCTAAATCGGTAAAGCCAGAAGGCACACCTGTTATATGTTGTTTTCTATTATATAATTCTTCTAACTTGGTAAAACTTTCAACTAAAACGTCTTTTAAAGGACTATAACTTTTTTGTTCTTTATCTTGCATTATGTTAAAAATTTTCTTTTCTGCACCTTCCATTATATCATCAACATCTTCTGTTGGGTTATAACCAAGTTCTATAATTTCGTTTGCTGTTTTTATTAAATTTCTAAGTGTTGATTTTTCCTCAACTATTTTTATGTATTTAGAAGCATTTGCAGTTGTAGGTACTTTTTCAGGTAATTCTGCTAAATATTCTAAGCCTCCTACATTATCAAGTTTTCCCATTGACTCTAATTCTGCTCTTACCGTTATAATATCTACAGGCTCAGAACGGCTATACAAATTTAAAATTGCCTCATATATTGTTTTATTATCTTCTCTGTAAAAATCATTTGGCTTTAAAACTTCAATTGCAGAAATTACTGCATCTCTATCTGTTAACATACTACCAATAATTGCTTGTTCTGCTTCTATATCATTTGGTGGCACTTTTCCTAATTCCATTGTTCACTCCTTCTTTCCATTGGGGACGTTTCTTATTGGACAAAATGTCCAAAATGAAACGTCCCTAATAGGACATTTTTTCCATTTGGGGACATATCTTATTTACTTATAACGTCTACTTTTAAATTTCCTATTACTCCGTCATATAATTTTATTGATACTGTTCTTAATCCTAATGTTTTTATTGTTTCTTTTAAGTCTATCTTCTTTTTATCTACTTCTATATTATAATTTTGTTTTAATAAGTCAGCTATTTCTTTAGCAGATACTCCACCAAATATTTTTCCATTTTCTCCTGCTTTTACTGGTACTTTTAATTGAATTCCACTTAATTTTTCTGCTATTTTTTTTGCTTCTTCTTTTTCTATTCCTTTTTTATATGCTTTTGACTCTTCTTTAGCTTTTAGTTTACTCATATTTTCACTATTTGCTTCTACTGCTAAGCCTTTAGGTAATAAAAAATTTCTTGCATATCCGTCTGATGCATTTATTACTTCATCTTTTTTACCTACTCCTTTTATATTGTCCATTAATATTACTTTCATATTATCACGCCTTTCTTAAGACAATATTTTACTCTATTTTTACATTTTTTTCAAGGTTAATTTTATTAAATTGAAAATATATAAAAAAATAATTCAACTACTATTAGCTGAATTATTTTTCCATCTATTAATTTTTTTATACTCCTAATGTATATGGATCATCTTCTGTTCCGCTTCCTCCTGCTATTTTCACCTCATCCTTTAAAGTAAATACTGGGCGAAGTCCCTTTGTTTTGCTAAAAGATTTCTTTGTAGATGAATTTAATTGAAATATGTTTGCAATACCATTCGTTATTGGTGGATCACATACATATATATTAGGATATACCGCTGCTGACATTGCATCAATAGTTCTAGAAGCAAACCAATATCCTTTATCTATTATTATTATTCCTCCTATCTTCTCCATTTGTTCAAAATCTATTTTATAATGTCCGTCTCCGTTTTTAAATTTATTATCATATGCTGAAAACCAACTTGAAGTATGTGTATAATATCCACTTCCTTCTAAGTTCTTATCATTAGGTACACTACCCACACATCTGGCATCCGTTGCATAATCCTCATTCATATAATCCATCGCCTTGCTATTCAACATAACTATTGCATTGTTATATGACTCTAATGCCGTAATAAAATATTGGTCATTTGGTGATTGAAACGTCTTAGATATTCCAGTTCCATTACCTATTTCTACATCTTCTACTGTTTCCATTGTTATTATTTGTATTCCATATTCAGAGCTTTTATCATATAATACTATACATTTTCTTCTTGTTCCCTTTTTGTCTGTATACCAAACGTAATCTCCTTCTTCTAATGAAGCTGCTATTTGCCATTGTGCATATAATGTTATGTCTGAATCTGGTTTATAAGTTTCTCCTGCATATCCTGCATCTACTCCTGAATATGATGATCTTCCCCATCCTATGAACGTATATCCACTTCTCGTTGGTCCTGAAGGTAATGTGATTGATGAGCTTCCTGATGTACTTCCCGTATAATTCATATAACTTGTTATGTTATCTGGATATATATATCCTGTTCCTCCATTCGTATCATAACTTACTGTTACTAATTTTTGATAAGATGCATAATAAGTTGCATCATCTGTTACATTATATATAGTCGTTACAAATGAAGTTGGATTTGTACTTGTTGATGTACTCCATCCTCTAAACTTATATCCAGTTGGTGCTGATGTTGATGCTGAACCTAAATTTATATTTTCTCCTTGAATTGTTCCATCATATAATCCTTTTACCTTTCCTGTTAATGATTTATCTGCATGATTACGATACATCATCCTCGTTATTGTTATGTCTTTTTCATATACTGCATAATATGTTCCTCCATCTGTTGATGGTGTTACTTGATTTAATCCATATGTTGAATCTGATATATATGAATAAGTTGTCCCATTTGGTCCACTACTTCTTGTTACACTTTCTGGTATTGATATATTTGTTTGTAACTTGTTCACAGACCATTGAGTAGATATATATGTTCTTGTTGAACTAGATTGAGCAGTAGAAGTACTATAACCATTATAATATTTAAAATAAGCTATTATTGTTCTTGTATATACCGCATAATATGCTGTATATGATGTTGAACTTGGATCTGCTTGTGAGTCTTGTCCTGATGTTCTTGACCAATATTTAAATGTTGCACTATCATAATTTCCAGGAGATGGCTGATTACTTATACTAGTTGAATAATAACTTCCATTTGTTGTTGCTGTTCTTGTTCCTGTTTTATGTGATCCACTTCCATAATAAAATGTTACTTGTGTGCTATAAAATGCATAATATGTTGTATTTGATGAATTTACAGTTGCACTTTCTGTCGAATTAGGCTGTGTTGCTATTCCTTTATAACTCGTTCCATTTGGTCCACTACTTCTTGTTACTTCAGTTGGAACATTCATTGTTCCTGTTGTTACTTCTCCACTTGCATTCATTGTTGTTGATGCATTTCCTGGTGCTGAAGTTTGTTTACTTCCATTATAATAATAAAATGTTGCTGATGCTTCTCCTTGATATAATGCATAAAAATCTGTATTTTTACTTATTGTTATTCTTCCTCCTGATGTTGTTTCTGTTGATGCATTTCCATTGTTTTCTTTTGACCATCCTCTTGCTGTGTATGTTGTTCCATTTTTACTTGTATTATTTATTATTGGAGATGTTACAGTTCCTTGTGTCTCTTTATTATATATTGTTACTGTTTTACTTGTACTTGATGGTTTTGTTCCATCCCAATAATTAAATGTTGTTGTTATATCCTTTTTATATATTGCATATAATGTTATATTTGAGTTTCCCATTTCTAATGAGTTTAATTTTTCTTGTGCATTTTCATTTTTATTCCATCCTACAAAATCATATCCATTTTTTGATGCAGTTGGAGTCAAATCTACTTGTTTTCCTTCCTCTACTGTTGCCGTAGACTTACTTGCACTTGTTCCTCCATTTGCACTATAATTATATGTTACTGTATACTTTGCTACTACTGGTTCTTCTGGTTCTGGATCTGGTTCTGGCTGATTTACATCTTCATTTCCAAAAAACTCATCATATGCTTGTTCCATAGAACCAGCAGCCTGATTATATTCTTCTTGTATTTTATCTAATTCTCTTTCTTGTGAGTTACTCTTATTCATCATAGAAAAGAAAACAATAAATATAACACCAACAACAACTAGCATAGTTGTAAGTACTAATATTGTAATTGAACCTTTTTCGCTTTTTTTAATCTTTTTCAACATAATTTTTCTCCTTTGTTAACTTTCTACTTCAGAAAAATATTCATTTATCCTATTTATTAATTCTTGTTTAGTCTCTTCCATAGTCATATTTTCAACCTGAGCTCCTGCTAAAGTAATATGACCTCCACCGCCTAGTTTTTCTAAGATAACTTGAACATTTATATCTCCAATAGAACGTCCACTAATACAAATCTTACTTCCTGTATTTCCAAGTACAAATGAAGCTGTTATATCACTAATAGTAAGTAATTCATCTGCTGCTTTTGCACATATAAGGTTTGCTTCTTCTGTTACTTCATCATAAGTAGAAATAGCAATTCCTTGGTCTATTACTTCTGCTTTTTTTACTATATCAGCAATCAAGTTAAAACTTTTCAAATCACTTTGAAACCACTTTTTAACTCTTATAATATCAACTCCGGCACCTACGTAAATATGCAGCTGCTTCAAATGTTCTTACACCTGTTTTAAATGTAAAGTTTTTTGTATCCATCATAATTCCAGCATATAGGCTTTCTGCTTCTATAGTTTTTAAATCTATTTTTGCTTCGGCATATTGTAAAAGTTCTGTAACTAACTCTGCTGCTGAAGAAGCATATACTTCTTGGAACATTAATGTTGCATCTTCTATAAAATCTGTACTTCTTCTATGGTGGTCAACTACTACAACTTTATTTGCTCTATCTAATATTTCCGGACTATCCACATAATTTATTTTGTGAGTATCTACTACAACTAATAGAGTATCTT
Source organism: uncultured Clostridia bacterium (assembly GCA_944387455.1). GTDB lineage: Bacteria > Bacillota > Clostridia > TANB77 > CAG-508 > CAG-269. Next base: position 3,873 of record CALXEY010000058.1, on the reverse strand, counting down.
CATCAATATTTTCTAGTGCAACTTCTCTATTTATTATAATATCCTCATATTCTGGGTCTTTTTTTACTTCTGCCATAAAATTCTCTAATGCTGGTGTATTTTCGCTACAAATTATATAAGCATTTGTTTTTAATGTTTTTGCTAAACGATATATTCCCATACAAGAACCCATACTATCCATATCAGCATTTATATGCCCCATAATCATAACTTTATTAGCATCTTTAATTAGATTTTCTAATGCGTGTGCCACAACTCTTGCTTTTACTTTTGTTCTTTTTTCAACTTCTTCTACTCTTCCACCAAAAAATTTATATATTTCATTTTCACGAATTACAGCTTGATCTCCACCACGTCCTAGAACAACGTCCATAGCATTTTGAACTGATTTATATTTTTCTTTATCTGTACTTCCTTCATTTGAAATAGCAATACTTAAAGTAAATTGTACTTTTTCTTTAGTATCTATTTCCTTAATTTTATCTAATATACTAAATTTATCCTCTTTAACATCATCTAAATATCTCTGTTCAAATAAATATACATATCTATCTCTATCTGATTTTATTAAAACACCATTTGTTTTATTTGCCCAATCATAAATTTCTTTATCTATCTCAGCTATTATTTGTGGTTTTTCTGCAACATCTAGTCTTTGCATTATTTCTTCGTAATTATCTATCATAATAATTCCAACACAAGATTTGGAATCTCTATATTCCTTTTGTAATTTAATATTTTCAGTGTCATCTATAAAATATAAAATTACCATATATCCTTTTTTATTTCTTCTTTCTTTATCTCTATTTCTAAAGTTTACATATCTACCCATTACTTTATACATATTGTTTCCGATTTTTAATTCTGTTAATATATCGCTATTACCTGTAGAACCACTTTCTATTTCATCTTTTATATCAACTATTAAATCATTCAAATATGTATTTATATCAATATTAGCAAATTCAGTATTAAATTTTGTACTTCTCCATATGATATTTCCGTCTGTTTCAAGTATTATTAATGGAAAAGGTGAATTTATTAAACTTGTTTTAGCAGCTGAATCTACTGTTAATGTTAAATCTTGCAAAGTTTCTGATATTTCACTTTTTCTTTTCTTATTTGCATAATATGTATATCCAACAACAACCGCATATATTAATATACTTGGAAATATCATTATAACATTTTCAATACATATTATAATCAATAAAATTAATATTATCGCTAAATATATCTTTGTTCTAGATACAAGCGAATCAAACACTTTTCTATTATTGTTTTGCATACAAAATCTCCTTCTATTAATTCTATTTTATTTTACTAACAAATAGAGATTTTGTCAAGTTGTGTTTAAAGCGAAAAATAGATAGAAAACCTAAATTTTCTATCTATTTTAAATTTATATTATACTGTTGCTTCTGTGTCAGATGTTTCTTCTAGTTCTTTTTCAGTATTTATATGGATATTTTGGTATTTTTTCATACCAGTTCCTGCTGGAATTAATTTACCAATAATAACATTTTCTTTAAGTCCTACTAAATCATCTGTTTTACCTTTTACTGCTGCTTCTGTTAGAACTCTTGTTGTTTCTTGGAATGATGCTGCTGATAAGAAACTATCTGTTGCAAGAGATGCTTTTGTAATACCAAGAAGTACTCTCTTACCTGTTGCTGGGCGTTTTCCTTGTTCTTTTGTTTCTTTATTCTTATCTGCAAATTCATACATATCAATTAATTCACCTGGGAACATATCTGTATCTCCGTTATCTTCAACTCTAACTTTCTTAAGCATTTGTCTACCTATAACTTCAATATGTTTATCATTTATATCAACACCTTGGTTTCTATAAACTTTTTGTACTTCTGAGATTAAGTATTCATATACACCTTCTGGTCCTTTTATTTCTAAGATTTCTGAAGGGTTTAGAGAACCTTCTATAAATGGATCTCCTGCTTCTACCATATCTCCGTCTTTAACCTTCATCTTAGAACCAAATGGTATTGTATAAGATTTAGAATTATCTTTTGATGTAACAATAACTTCTTTTTTCTTCTTAGTCTCTTTAATCTTAACTTTACCTGCTATTTCAGAAATTATTGCAACACCTTTTGGTTTTCTAGCTTCAAATAATTCTTCAACTCTAGGAAGACCTTGTGTGATATCTGCAACACCTGCAACACCACCAGAGTGAATTGTTCTCATAGTAAGCTGTGTACCAGGTTCACCAATTGATTGTGCTGCAATAATACCAACAGATTCACCAATTGATACTAAGTCTCTTCTAGCTAATCCCATACCATAACATTTTTGACATACACCACGTTTTGAGTGGCATCCTAAAACTGAACGTACTTTTAATTTTTCTATTCCAGCTTCTACTATTTCGTCTGCAATTTTTTCAGTAATCATTGTGTCTTTGTCTACTATTAACTCTTTAGTCTCTGGGTTATAAACATCTTCTAATGCATATCTTCCTATTAATCTTTCTTGCATTTTTTCTATTATTTGATTTCCGTCTTTAATGTCATATACCATAATACCTTCTTCAGTTCCACAATCGTGTTCTCTAACTATGATATCTTGTGATACATCAACTAATCTTCTTGTTAAATATCCAGAGTCAGCTGTTCTTAAAGCTGTATCTGAAAGTCCTTTTCTAGCACCGTGTGCGGAAATGAAGTACTCTAAAGCATCTAGTCCCTCTGCAAATGATGATTTAATAGGAATTTCAACTGCTTTACCTGTAGTACTAGCCATAAGTCCACGCATACCTGCAATTTGACGTAATTGGTTCATATTACCACGGGCTCCAGATTTAACCATCATATATATTGGGTTTAATTCATCAAAATTATCTTCCATTGCATTACTTACTTTATTTGTTGTTTCTTCCCAGATATTAATAACAGCATTATATCTTTCATCATCTGTTATTAAACCACGAACATATTGTTTTCTTACATTTTCAACTTTTTCATCAGCTTCTTTTAATAAATCTTTTTTAGCTTCTGGTACTTTAACATCGTCCATTGAGAAAGTTATACCTGCTAAAGTTGAATATTTAAATCCTAAAGCTTTAATATAATCTATTACTTCTGCTGATTCTGTTAAACCGTGTGTTCTAATAACTCTTTCTATAATAGTTCCCATAGATTTTTTCATAACAGGGAAGTCTATTTCATATTGGAAAGGATCTTTCTTTCTATCAATAAATCCTAAGTCTTGTGGAATTCCTTGGTTAAAGATAATTCTTCCAACACTTGTTTCTATTCTTTTTGTTTTTGCCTCTCCTTTGATATTTTTTGTTATTCTAACATTAATTTTTGCGTGAATTCCAACTTCATGGTTTTCATAAGCCATTATTGCTTCTTCTGGATCTCTAAAGTATTTTCCTTCACCTTTTTCTCCGTCTAATACCATTGTTAAATAATATGAACCTAAAATCATATCAAGTCTTGGTACTGCAACTGGTTTACCGTCTTGTGGTTTAAGTAAGTTATTTGTAGATAACATTAAATATCTAGATTCTGCTTGTGCTTCTAATGATAAAGGTAAGTGCACTGCCATTTGGTCTCCGTCGAAGTCTGCGTTAAACGCTTCACAAACTAATGGGTGAAGTTTTATTGCTCTACCTTCTACTAATACTGGTTCGAAACTTTGAATACCAAGTCTATGTAATGTAGGTGCACGGTTTAGCATAACTGGGTGGTCCTTAATTACTTCTTCTAATATTCCCCATACTTCTGGTCTTAACCTTTCTACCATTCTTTTAGCATTTTTAATATTTTGTGCGATATTTCTTTCCACTAATTCTTTCATAACAAATGGTTTGAATAATTCAACTGCCATTTCTTTTGGAAGTCCACATTG
>CALXEY010000057.1 GCA_944387455.1 uncultured Clostridia bacterium | reverse complement strand
AAACGCCTGTGGAGATAGTAGGTTACGAGGTCTAAGAAGCAGGAAGCCCATTGGCTTTAGACAATGGGTAGTTCACCTACAACAGGAGCCATACCACTTTCAATACAATGTGTTCCAAAAGTATGTCTTAAAGAGTGGCTAGAAATATCAGTAATATTAAGTTCTTTTTTTAATACTCTTTTTAGCTCATTATTTATTGTAGAACGTCTGCAATATGTACTATTATTAGGTTTAAAAAGTAGTTTTTCATCATTGTTCATTTGTTTGTCAGCGATTTTCATCTGTTCTATAACATAAGGATAAAGAAAGTCGGGATAGGGATACTCCTTTTACCACTATATGTTTTAGTTTTATTACCCATAATAATATTTCCTTTTTCATCAGTTGTTAAAGTTCGATGTATATTTAATCTTTTGTTTTTTAAGTCTATATTGTGTATTGTAAGGGCTAAAGCTTCTCCAACCCTTAAACCTGTATACATTTGTAAAAGATATACATTTCTATATTTAAATTCATCTATAGGCTTATCAAGAAGCCAATTAGTAAAAGATTGTTGTTTTTCGACTGTTAATGCACGTACAACTTTATCTTCTTTGTTACTTTTAGGTCTAACTACATCAATCATTGGATTTTGAAATATAGGCAACTGCAATCTCATTGGCTTTAGACAATGGGTAGTTTACAATCATGTAAAAAAGGTTTTAATTAACTCTGTAGTTTGATTTTTAGCTCAAAAAGTGTTATAATAATAAGTGTATAGGATTTTTCCTATTGTATATAGTGTTGTTTCCTGGTTTTCCTAGCTATAAGCTAGTCAATATAATTATTAGCAACGCCAAAATTTTGGAGGAACAATGAAAAAGTTTTTTGCAATCGTGTTTATTGCAATGGCAATGTGCTTCGGAACTGTTGTTCCTAGTGCATATGCACAGAACATTGAAAAGGAGGAAGAAGTTCAGCACGAAGATAAGATCACGATGGAATTCTTGAACCAGCAGTCTTCTTGGGACGAGCTTCTGGCTAATATGCCACAGATAGGTTCTGAGGGGTCTGATTCGGATTTGATATGCGAAACCTTGATTTTCAAGCTAGCTAGCCCACAATGGATGGTTCATGCTGATAACGCATATCATTTCAAATACGTCATCAACGGATCACTTGGCAGTGAGGAACGGAAGCTGGACGAGCAACGATTCAAGTATGACAAGATTGTCGAACTGTACAATGCATCTAATTCTCCCAAGGCATATTTGCACTACAATGCTATTGGAAACCAATATCAGGTCTTGCTTTATTCGTATCCGTATTGGATTACATACACAAGACCAGGGAAGGTTGGAGATGCAGTATTTGTTCGTACAGGAGCTCGTTATTGGCAATCTTGCAAAAACGACGGCTCTGGAGATTATGGTGTAATTACACCGGATAATTCTGGTGTGTTTACCATAAATGGGATTGCATACCTTGATGACGAGAGAAGCACTGTGGTTTCAAAGTATTACGCACCGTATGGTGAGAAACTGGACGTAGAAATCCAGTATGACAAGCCACTGATGCTTCACATCTGTACTCCTGATACCGATTATGGTTGGGTATATGCAGATGATGTAATTTCTGAGCCAGTTGCTCGGGATTATCTGGCCAGACACGAGGAGCCTGACGACCATCCATTTATAGCGTTCTTTGAAGACTTCCGTTAGTCTTCCAACAAACCCTCTGTCAGCTGTGCAGATTTTCATTGCATAAGTTGATTGCAAATAAGCAAAAGAGCGGGTGAATATTTCACCCGCTCTTACTAATAAAAAGATATAATAAGAATAATTATTAAAAATATTATAAAATGTATAATAAATCACTTAAGTGATAAAAATAATAAAAGAAAATTAATTGTTTAGGTGATTTTACATGGATAAAAAAAGAATAAGAAAAATAAAGATATTTCTAATATTTGTATTACTTACAATATTATTATCAAGTGTTATATTTTTATATATTACAAATAAAAATGAAGTAGAAGCTTTATCAAAATATGGTTCTAGAGGAGAGGAAGTAAGACAAATACAAGAAAAATTAAAAAGATGGGGATATTATAATGGAAATGTAGATGGAATATACGGAAGTCAAACACTAGAAGCAGTAAAATATTTCCAAAGAAAAAATGGTTTAACTGTAGATGGAATTGCTGGACCTGCAACATTAAAAGCAATGGGAATATTTAATTCAAGTAATTCATCTTCTAGTTCTAGTAGTAACTCTAGTGATGTGAATTTACTTGCAAGGATAATATATGGAGAAGCAAGAGGAGAACCGTATTCTGGGCAAGTAGCTGTAGGAGCGGTAGTTTTAAATAGAGTAAAAAGTAGTTCTTTTCCAAATACAATATCTGGAGTAATATACCAATCAGGAGCATTTGATGCAGTAAGAGATGGTCAAATTAATCTATCACCAGATTCAACTGCAAAAAAAGCAGCACAAGACGCCTTAAATGGTTGGGATCCATCATATGGAGCAATATATTATTTTAATCCATCAACAGCAACCAATAAATGGATATGGTCAAGACCAATGACAGTAACTATTGGAAGACATAGATTTTGTAAATGAGACAAAAAAGGGGTGTCCCTTATTGTCTCAATTTCTTATTTTCTCCTTGACATTTTTTATAGCAATTGATAATATATAATTACTAAATTGGGAGGAAAAAATGTTAATATATCCAAAGGAATATTTTAATAAAATAGAAGAAATAACAATAGAATATTTACAAAAACATAAAATAAAAGCACTAATATTAGATATGGATAATACATTAATAAACTATAAAAAAGAAATGCCAGAAAGAATAGAAAAATGGGCAAAAGAACTAAAAGGGCAAGGTGTAAAATTAATAATAGTATCTAATAGTAATAGAAAAGAGAAATTAGAAAAAATATCTAAAGTTTTAGGTATAAAATACATTATATTTGCAAAAAAACCACTAAAAAGTGGACTTATGAAAGCGAAGAAAATATTAAATGAAAATGTAGAAAATATAGCAGTTGTAGGAGACCAAATATTTACAGATATAATTGGTGGAAACAGATGTAAAATGTATACAATATTAGTAGATGAAATAGAAGAAAAAGACTTTTGGTACACAGCTTGGAAAAGACCAATAGAAAGAAAAATAAAAGAAAAAATAAGAAGTAAAAACAAAGGAGAAGGAAAATAAAATGTATATAAATGATGTACATATTGCTTATTATATAGTAGCAGCAATATTTGGACTGTTTGTTGGAGAATTAGTTAATTGGGCAAATAAAAGACTACCAGAATATAAAAAAGTATTTTCAAAAGATTTTTTTATAGAAAGAAAATTTGAATTTAAACCAAATTACATATTAATGATATTAACAGCAATAATATATGTAACACTAATATATGTGTTTGGAATAAAAGAAACCTTAATTGCAAATTTAGATTTAATAAAATATATGATATTAGCACCAATGTTATTATCAGTATTTGTAATAGATTATAAATTACAAATAATACCAAATAGATTAAATTTAACTTTGTTTGAAATAGGAATTATATTTGCATTTCTTTATGGCTTGTCAGATGTAGCAATAACAATAAATATGTTACTTGGAATGCTTGCAGGAGGAGGTATTTTCCTACTAATAACCCTAGTTGGAGGAATATTCTATGGAAAAGAAGCAATGGGCTTTGGAGACGTAAAATTGATGGGAGCACTTCGGACTATATTTTGGACTATCAAATATAATTGCCATTACATTATTATCTTTCTTAATAGGAGCAATTTTAAGTATAATATTATTACTAACAAAAATAAAAAAATCAAACGAATACATACCATTTGGACCATTTATAGTAATTGGAACATTTATCAGTATATATATTCCATTTGAACAAATAAAAAATGTATTATTACAAATATTTACACTAGGTATGTTTAATTAAATATAGGACGTAAAATTAGAAAATTTAGGAGATGATTTTTTATGAACTCTAAATTACAATGGTTAAGAAATACAATGCAAAGTTTAGATATGCAAGGGTTAATAATATCAAACCCAGTAAATATAAAATATTTAACAGGAATAGATGCAGAAGGAACATTGCTTTTAACAAGAAAAGATAATATATTTATAACAGACGGAAGATATATAGAGCACGTACATAGTATATTAACATTATATGATGAAATAATAGTGTATAATATAAATGATGTGTCAAGCGATGACTATGAAAACTTTTTTATGTTTTGTGAAAATGTAGGTTTTGAAGAATATTTTGTATCATATGCAGAATATAAAGAATTAATTAGAAAATATAAAATTAATAATTTGGTAGAAACAGAGCATATAATAGAAAGACAAAGAATGATAAAAGATAAAGACGAAATATCAAATATAGAAAAAGCTTGTGAAATAACAGATAATTGTTTTAGTTATTTACTTACATATATAAAACCAGGTATGACAGAAAAACAAATAGCAGAAGAAATAGAGGAATATTTTAAAGAAAGAACAGACGGTTTAGCTTTTGAAACAATAGTTGCATCAGGCGAAAACACATCAATGCCACACGCTGTTCCAACAAATAGAAAAATAGAAGAACAAGATGTAATAACAATAGATATGGGGTGTAAAGTTAATCGGATATTGTTCAGATATGACAAGAACATTTTTTGTAGGAAGTGTGCCAGAACAAATAAAGCCAGTTTATGATTTAGTATTAAAAAATCAGAAACAAACATTAGAAGAAATGAAAGACGGAGAAAGTACAAGATTACTTACAAAAATGGTTGAAAACGATTTTAAATTAAATGGATATGATTTAATACACGCATTAGGACACGGAGTAGGTATGGAAATACACGAAGCACCATATATTAATTATAAAACAGATACACAATTGAAAGAAAATATGGTAGTAAGTAATGAACCAGGAATATATATAGCAGGAAAATTTGGAGTAAGAATAGAAGATACAGTTCAAATAACAAAATTTGGTTGTATAAGTTTAACAAAATCTGAGAAAAATTATATTATAATATAAAAAATGTTGGTATTGATTTTTCTTGGAAAATGTAGTAAAATATGAAAAGTAAAAAAATTGAGTAAATTTTGAAATTGAAAGGAGAAATAATTATGGCAGCAGTATATTCAGCAGGAGATTTTAGAAATGGAACTACATTTGAAATGGACGGAAACGTATATAGAGTGGTAGAATTCCAACACGTAAAACCAGGAAAGGGGTCAGCTTTTGTTAGAACAAAAATAAAAAATGTAATAACAGGAGCAACATTAGAAAAAACTTTTAACCCTTCAGATAAATTCCCAGCAGCAGAAATTGAGAAAAAAGCAATGCAATACTTATATAATGACGGAGGTTTGTATTATTTTATGGATAATACAACATATGATCAAATACCATTAAATGAAGACCAATTAGGTGATTGCTTAAAATATTTAAAAGAAAATATGGAAGTAACAATGCTTTCATATAAAGGAAGTGTATTTGCAGTAGAACCACCAACATTTGTTGAGTTAGAAGTTACATATACAGAACCAGGTTTTAGTGGAAATACTACAACTACATCAGGTAAACCTGCAAAATTAGAAACAGGTTTAGAAATACAAGTTCCATTATTCGTAAATATAGGAGACGTTTTAAAAATTGATACAAGAACAGGAGAATATATGGAAAGAGTTTAAAGAAAGGAGACTAAATGGGTACAATTAAGACAGAATATAAAAGCTTTTTAGATGATATAGAAAAAAATATAAAAGATAAGGACGATTTAGAATATATTAAAAAGAGATTTGCAAGTTTTGTAGATGTTATGTTAGACCAAATAGATTATATATTAGATTATAAAAAAGATGAAATAAGCAAATTAGAAGAAACACAAAAAGAATTAGAAGCTAATATGAAACAAATCAAGCAAGTGGTTGATAACATAGAAAGAGACATCTATGATGATGATTTTGATTTTGAAATAACTTGTCCTTATTGTAATTATGAATTTTTTATAGATGTAGACGAAAATAAAACAGAAATAGAATGTCCTGAATGCAAAAATATGATAGAGTTAGATTGGTCAGGCGACACAGATGAACCACAAGATAATTGTAACGGAAATTGTCAAGGATGTTCTGGCTGTAATGATGAAGATGATGATATGTAGAAAGCTAAATAAAAGCTTTCTATTTTTATTTCTAATATTTTTCTTAAAAACGACAAATAATATTATAAGGTGAATTGCTTTGAAAAATAGAGAAATAATAGAAAAGTGGAAACAAGGACTAAGTAAAGAAACTTTAGCAAAAATATATAGAAGAGAATATAACCAAGGAATAAAAATTATAAGATTAAGTTTAGAAAACAGACATAAAGGAAAATTTATAACAAATTATGAGGCACTTTCTTATGTGGAAAAAATAATATATATGTATATAAAAGGTGAAAAATAAAAAATTTCATCTTTATTTTTTTGCTTAATAAAATCTTCATATTTATTTAAGAAAAAATAAATTGTAAATTTAAGAAGAGCAGAGTAAAATAAAAATATAAAAAAGAGGGAGGTAGAAAATGGAAGAAACAATTTTAAAATGTGAAAACTTATATAAGACATTTGGAAAAAAAGAAATTCTAAAAAATGTCTCATTTAAAGTAAATAGTGGAGATATATTAGGTTTTATAGGACCAAATGGAGCACGGAAAAACAACAACAATAAAATTAATATTAGGACTTCAAAACATAACAAAAGGAAAAGTACTAATAAATGGATATGACATAGAAAAAAACTTTGAAAAAGCAATAGAAAAAGTAGGAGCAATAGTAGAAAACCCAGACTTATATATGTATTTAACGGGATATGAAAACTTAAAATTAATAGCTAATCTATATAAAAATGTAGATGAAAAAAGAATAGAAGAAGTAGTAAAATTAGTAAAATTACAAAACAGAATAAATGATAAAGTATCAAAATATTCACTAGGTATGAGGCAAAGACTTCGGAATAGCACAAGCAATACTTCACAAACCAAATTTATTAATATTAGATGAACCAACAAACGGTTTAGACCCAGAAGGTATAAAAGAAATGAGAGAACTATTAGTAAATTTAGCAAAAAACGAGAATATGGGAATAGTAATATCAAGTCATAATTTAGCAGAACTAGATAATTTAGTAAATAAAGTTTGTATTATAAAAAATGGAGAGATAATTGAAACAAGTGGTATTACAGAAATAAAGAAAGAAACAAAAGCAAATTATAAAATCTTTGAAGTAAATAGTATAGAAAAAATAAAAAGTTTACTTCCAGGAGCGGTAATAATTAATAATAATAAATTTAAAATAAATGCAGTAAAAGAAGAAGTACCAGAAATTGTAGAATTATTAGTAAATAATAATATACCAATATATGAGGTAAGAAAAGAAGAAAAAACATTAGAAGAAGCATTTTTTGAAAAGACAGGGGGGAATATAATTGAGTAATTTAATAAAAAATGAATTAACAAAGATTTTTAAGAAAAAATCAATTTATATAATATTATTTATAACATTAGCATTTGTAATATTATCTAATTTTATGTATAAATATTTTTATAACAATGTAAATTATTCATATTATAGTGAAAGTTATGTAGAAGAAGCAAGAAGAAAAATTAAAGAATTAGATCCAGAAAAACCAAGTGATACACAATTATATATAGAATATAAAACAGTAGTAGATATCTATGATATGATGAAACAATATAAAGATGATGACTGGCAAGTACAAATAATAGCATCAAATGTAGGAAATTATATACAAGAAAGAAACACATATTTATATGGAACTGAAAAAAATGAAGAACAAGCAAAAAAATTAGATGAAAAAATAAAAGAATTACAAGAAAAATTAAATAATGGTGATTGGAAATATTTTGCAAACGAAGAACTAAAAAATGCAGAAGAAAAAGTGAAAATGTTAGAAGATGAAAAAAATAAAACCGAAGACAAACAGAGATTAGAAGAATTAAATAATGAGCTTGCAGTTGCAAAAATAGACTTAAATGTAGCAAAATATAGAATAGATGAAAATATAAAATATGGTAATGACTATATGAATAAAGCACTTAATAATTATCAGCAAAATAGCTATATTGTAGAACAAATAAACAACTCAAATGATGAATTAACATATGAACAAAAGAAAGAATATAACGAATCATTAGAAGCAAGTCAAATAAGTAAATATATAATAGAAAATCACGTAGATGTTGAAAAACCAAATGATTTAAGAGGAGTGTTATCAAGATTTTTCAATGAATATGGCTTATTTATAATAGTAATTGTAATAATGATAGCAGGAACAATAGTAAGTGAAGAATTTAACAAAGGAACAATAAAATTATTATTAGTAAAGCCATATAGTAGAAGAAAAATTTTACTTGCAAAATTTATTACAGTATTAATTATGATAATATTTACAATTATAATAACAATAGCTATGCAATTAATAGTAGGTGGAATAATATTTGGTTTTGATAGTTTAAAAATACCGGTAGTGGTATATGATTTTAGTAAAAATATGATACAAGAAATAAATGTATTTACGTATTTAGGTACACAAATAATAAGTATTTTACCTAGTGTAATTTTACTTTCAACATTATCATTTGCATTAAGTACAATATTTACAAACTCACCACTTGCAATAGCATTACCGCTTTTAGGATATATGGGAGCAGCGGTTATAAACCAATTAGCAATACAATACAATATACAATTCTTAAAATATTTTGTAACATTAAATTGGGACTTTACACAATACTTATATGGTAATTTACCATTAATGGAAGGCTTAACACCAGAATTTTCAGGAATTATTTGTATAATTTATATGTTAATAATGTTAATACCAACATTTGTAATATTCAAAAAGAAAAATATTAAGAACATTTAGGGACGTTTCTTTTGCGACCAAAAGGTCGCATTCGGGACACATCTATACAAAGATCTGTCCCAAATGCGACTAAAAAGTCGCAAATGAAACGTCCCCATTGAAAAATTTTGTAAAAAATGATAAAGTAATAGCATAAGATGTGTAAGGGAGTGATTAATGTGAAAGTTTTATTAGTTAATGGTGGACCACACCAAGACGGCTGTACAAATAGAGCTTTAAAGGAAGTTAGTAAAACTCTAGAAGAAAATGGAATTAAAACAGAAATAATGTGGTTAGGAACAAAAGCAATTTCAGGTTGTATTGCTTGTAATGCTTGTATAAAAACAGGAAGATGTGTTATCGAAGATAAAGTAAATGAGTTTTTAGAAAAAGTAGAAGAAACAGATGCATTTGTTTTTGGAAGCCCTGTACATTTTGCAGCAATAAGTGGAAGTTTATCTTCTTTTATGGATAGAGTTTTTTATGGAAGAGGTAAATTGTTTGAAAACAAAGTGGCAGCAGGTGTTGTAAGTTGTAGAAGAGGTGGTGCAACTGCAGCTTTTGATGAAATTAATAAATATTTTTTAATGAG
>CALXEY010000056.1 GCA_944387455.1 uncultured Clostridia bacterium | reverse complement strand
ACATTAGACCCATTAGCAACAGGAGTATTGCCACTTTTAATAGGCAAAGGAACACTATGTTCAAAATATTTAATAAATCATAATAAAGAATATATAGCAGTACTAAAATTAGGTGTTTCAACAGATACTATAGATAGTGAAGGAAAAGTTTTAGAAGAAAAGAAAGTAGATAGTAGCATTTTAGAAAAAACTAATGCAGAAAAAATATTATCTAGTTTTATTGGAAAACAAATACAAGAGCCTCCAATATATTCAGCAATAAAAGTAAATGGTAAAAAATTATATGAATATGCGAGAAAAGGTGAAAGTGTAGAAATACCTAAAAGAGAAATAGAAATATATGATATGGAATTGCGTGGAATAAATAAAATAGAAAATGAAATAGAATTTAAAGTAAGATGTTCTAAAGGTACATATATTAGAAGTTTATGTTTTGATTTGGCTAAAAAACTTGGAACAATTGGTTATATGAAAGATTTAAAAAGACTAAAAGTAGGAGAATTTAGCATAGAAAATTCAATTACAATAAATGAACAAACAACAAAAGAAGATATAGAAAAAAATATAATTACGATTGAGGAATTATTTAAAAATGAAGAAAAAATAGAGTTAGATACTAAAAAATTAATATTATTCTTAAATGGAGTAAGACTAAATTATAATAATAAAGATGAAGTTTATAGAATATATAGTTCTAACAAATTTATAGGACTTGGAACAATTAAAAATAATATTTTAAAAAGAGATATAATAATTTAAAGCTAGATTAGAAAATACTAATCTAGTTTTAAATTTCTAGGAATAAACAAAAAATAACTAGCATATAAATTAATAAGTATTTGTAAGGGAAGTGATTTTTTGTATTATATCCAAGAAACTGACAAGCCAGTCTTAATTGCTAGGGTCTTTAATTTAGTAGAAATAGTAAATGATAGAATAATTTTGCCAATAGAGGAAAAAGAAATAATTGATGAGAAAAAATTAAAAATATTAACTAAAAAAATAATTAAAATTTTAGATAAAACCAATTGTAAAACAATAATTTTAAGTAAATATTTAAAGAAAAATAAAAATCTTGTGGAAAATTTAAGAAATGCTGGCTTAAATATAATAGAAGGTAAATGGTTATTTTTAGTTATGTCAGAAAAGGTGCTAGACTATGTTGTAAGAAAAAAAGAATTAAAAAAAGAAGAAACAAATGTAAGTATTTTAATAAATAATAATTTTAATGATTATATCTTAGAAAATATAAAAGAAATAATAAGAGAATATAAAACTGTAAATATAGTTACAAAACAAATAGAAAAATTCAAGAAAATAGAAAAACAAATAATGGACGAAGAAGGTATAAATATAACAATAACTAATAATAAAAAGAAAAGTTTAATTAGGTCTAATATAATATTAAATGTAGATTTTGATACAGAATTAATTAATAAATATAATATACCAGAAGAAGGCATAATAGTAAATTTACAAGAAAATGTTAAAATAACCAAAAAAAGATTTAATGGTATAACTATAAATGATTATGAAATTAAATATCAAAATTATGATGAATATGATTATGAAAAAGAAAAATATTATGATAAAAAAGATATATATGAAGCAATGATTTATAAAAAACAGCCATATGAGTACATAAAAAGAAAAATTGATAGAGATAAAGTAGAAATTGTAAAATTAATTGGAAATAGGACGCTTCTATAAATTCTTAAAAGGTTCTTAAAATTTTATAAAAAGCTTTTCTTTTTTAAAAAAATATAATATAATGTATTTGTCGAAAAATTAATTTGGCAAGGAGGTAAGAAAATGCCAGATAGTAGTAATAAAAGAAGTAGAAATAGTAGTCAAAATAGAAAGAGAACATCAAGTGTGAAAAGAAGACCACAAACAAGGAAAAAAGAAGACTCAGAACAAACAAATAGTAAAGTAAGAAAAAAGAAAAACGGAAAAAAGAAAATGAATCCAAAACTAAAAATGGCTTTAAAAATTGCAATTATAATATTTTTACTATTATGTGTAGTAGGAGCAGGAATAGTTGCAGGAATATTCTTTGGTCTATTTGGAGATGAATTTGAAATAACAAAAGAGGACTTAAAAATAGAGGCATCAAATTCTGTTGTTGTTGATGCAAACGGAGCTGTAATTGCAAACCTTAGCGGAGATGAAAAGAGAAAAATAATTGCTTATGATGATATGTCTCAATATTTACCAAAAGCATATGTGGCAATAGAAGACGAAAGATTTTATAAACATCACGGAGTAGATTGGAAAAGAACAGCAGGAGCTATTTTTAATACTATATTTAAAGGAAGTTCAAGCTATGGTGGTAGTACAATAACCCAGCAACTTGTTAAAAACTTAACTAAAGATGATGAATCAAGTGGTTTTGCTGGTATATATAGAAAAATAAGAGAATGGGCAAAAGCATATCAAGTAGAAAGAATGATATCAAAACAACAAATATTAGAATTATACCTAAATATATTATATGTAGGTGGAGAAGGTAACCTTCACGGAGTCGAACTTGGAGCTGAATATTATTTTAATAAATCAGCAAAAGATTTGAGTTTAGCAGAGTGTGCATTTATGGCAGGAATAAACAGTTCGCCTTCATCATATAACCCATTTGATACTTCAACAGATAATACAGAAAAAATTAAAAATAAAACAAAAACAGTTTTAAATAAAATGTTAGAGTTAGAATTTATTAGTCAAGATGAATATAATACAGCTGTAGCAGAAGTTGATAATGGTTTGGCATTTTCAAAAGGAAATGTATCTACAACATCAAATTATTCTTACCATACAGATGCTGTATTAGACCAAGTAATTAACCAAGTAATGGAAGAAAGAGGAGTATCAAGACAAATAGCAGAAAACTATGTATATAGTAGTGGGCTTACAATATATTCAACTGTAGATAAAAATATTCAAGCAAGAATTGAAGAAGAATATAAGAAAGACAAATATATTAAAAGTGGTAGACAAAAAGACAAGGACGGAAATCTTCTTAATGAACATACACAATCTGGTATGGCAATTATAGATTATAAAACAGGAAATGTAGTTGCTGTAGCAGGTGGTTTAGGTGAAAAAGAAGGTGCTGGCTGGAATAGAGCAACACAGATGAAAAAACAAACAGGTTCATCAATAAAAATGATAGCAGATGTAGCACCAGCATTAGAAGAAGGTGTTATTACACCATCAACTAGATATATAGATGAAAAGACTGATTTTGGAAATAATTATATACCAAAAAATGAAGACAAATATGATAATAAAGATATGGATATAAGATATTTTATAAAAAGGTCTAAAAACATACCAGCAGTTAAGATAATGAAAGAATTAACACCTAAAAAATCTATAGAATATTTAAAGAAAATGGGTCTAGAATCTTTAGATGAACAAGAAGACCAAGTACTTGCATTAGCAATTGGAGGTATGACACACGGAGCAAGTCCACTAGAAATGGCATCTGCATATGGTACGCTTGCAAATGACGGCGTTTATATAGAACCAACTTTCTATACAAAAGTTGTAGACTCAAATGGAAATACAGTATTAGAGCCAGACCAAGAAGAAACAAGAGTATTTTCAGAACAAACAGCATATCTTGCAAAACAAATAGGTATGGAACCAGTAAAAAGTGGTGGTACTGCAACATATTGTGCAATGTCAGGTATGGACGTAGTTGCTAAAACTGGTACAACTGATAATAATAATGATAGGTGGCTTTGTGGTTTTACACCATATTATGCAGCAGCAACGTGGTTTGGTTATGATAATAATGAAGAAGTAAAATGGTCAGGAAATAACCCAGCAGGTCAAATATGGGATGCTGTAATGACAGATATTCATAAAGATTTAGAAGGTGCAAGCTTTGAAAGACCATCTGGAATAGTAGAAAAAACAGTATGTAGAACATCAGGATGTTTAGCATCAGACGGCTGTAGAGATACATATACAGAAATATTTGATGAAAAACATTTACCAGAAACTTGCCAAGGACACGGAACACAAAGAGTATGTAGTGAATCAAATAAACTTGCAACTGAATATTGTTCACAGTACTGTGAAGTGAAAACTGAAAGTTATGGAGCAGTATTACCAAAAGAACAATTAAAACTTTGGACACCTGTAGGAAGAAAAGTTACTGATGATTATGGAAGAATAACTGAAACTTGTGATATACATACAAAACCTAAAGAGGAACCAAAACCAGAAGAACCAACAGGTAATACAATAACAAGACCAATTACAACACCAGATGAAGAAGAACCAGAAGAACCAGAAGAGCCAGCAGGAGGAGGAAACACAACAGGTGGAGGAACAACTAAGCCAGAAGAACCAGAAGAACCAGAAACACCAGAAACTCCAGAAGCAAGAGATAGAAATAAAGAATAAGAATAAATGTTATAAAATACCAAGCTTACTTGGTATTTTATAAGAAGAAAGGAAATGCTATGGATATATATTTTTATAATACATTAACAAGAAAAAAAGAACTTTTCAAACCAATAGATGAAAAGGAAGTTAGAATATATTCGTGTGGACCAACTGTATATAAAGATGCTACAATTGGAAATATGAGAACAAGTATATTTCAAGATGTATTAAGAAGAGTTTTACGTTATAATGGTTATAAACTAAAACACGCAATGAATATTACTGATGTTGGACATCTAGTATCAGACGGAGATGAAGGTGAAGACAAAATGGTAAAATCAGCAAGAGAAGAACATAAATCTCCAGAAGAAATTGCTAATCATTATACTAAGTTGTTTTTTGATGATTTAAAAGCATTAAATGTAGAAACTCCGGAAATTGTATGTAAAGCAACAGACCATATAAAAGAAATGCTAGAATATGTTAAAGTTTTAGTAAAAAAAGGTTATGCATATGAAACATCTACTGCAATATATTTTGATGTGTCAAAATTAGATAAGTATCCTGTTTTATCAAACTTAAATGTAGAAGAACAAAAAGCAGGGGCAAGAGTTGAAGTAGATAAAGAAAAGAAAAATCCATATGATTTTGCGCTTTGGATAAAAGCTCCAGAAAATCATTTAATGAAATGGGATAGCCCTTGGGGACCAAGCTACCCAGGTTGGCATATTGAGTGTTCAGCAATGGGGCAAAAATATTTAGGAGAACAATTTGATATTCACACAGGTGGTATAGATTTAATACCAACACACCACGAAAATGAAATAGCACAAAGTAAAGGTTATTGTGGAAAAATACCAGCAAAGTTTTGGTTACACGGAGAATATCTTTTAATTAACGGTGGGAAAATGTCAAAAAGTTTGGGAAATGTTTATTTATTAAAAGATATAATAAATAAAGGTTATAACCCATTATCATATAAATTATTTACATATTCATCACATTATAGAAATAAGCTAAACTTCACTTGGGAAGGTATGGAATCTTCAGAAAAAGCTTTTGAAAGATTAAAAAATGGTTATAAATTACATTTAAATGGAACAGATGATGTGGAAGATGATGTTATAAATGAATATGAGGAAAGATTTCATAAAGCAATAAATGATGACCTTAATATGCCACTTGCTATGAGTATTGTTTGGGAAGTTGTACGTTACCAGAAAAAATCTCCTAAACTTGCAAAACTTTTATTAAAATTTGATGAAGTTTTAGGCTTAAAAATAGACGAAGATGATAATAATATAAAAGAAGTAAAAATACCAGAAGAAATTTTGAAGCTTGTTGAAGAAAGAAAAATAGCAAGAGAAAATAAAAACTGGGAAGAATCAGACAGATTAAGAGATGTAATAAATGATAAAGGCTATATTATAAAAGATACAAAAGACGGTGTAGAAATAAGTAAAAAATAGGAATTAGGATAGAGAAATTTTCTCTGTCTTTATTTTTTTCTTGTAAAATAAGAAAACTTGTAATATAATTTAAAAAGTAAAAAGATGTGTCCCTAATTGGACAAAATGTCCAAAAGGAAACGTCCCTATTGGAAAGGAGTTGTTGATTATGGCAATATTATTACCAGGAGGAGCAGGTTATATTGGAAGTCATACTGCTGTTGAATTGTTAAATGCAGGAAAAGAGGTTATTATTTTAGATAATTTTTCTAATAGTAAACCTAGTGTTTTAGAAAATATCAGAAAAATAACAGGGAAAGATTTCAAATTTTACGAATTAGATTATTTAAATAGAGAGGCTTTAGAAAAAGTTTTTGAGGAAAATAAAATAGATGCTGTATTAAATTTTGCGGGTTATAAGGCTGTTGGTGAGTCTGTTCAGAAACCTTTAGAGTATTATCATAATAATATAACAGGTTGTTTAGTTTTATTACAAACTATGAAAAAATATAATGTTAAAAAATTTATTTTTAGTTCTTCTGCTACTGTTTATGGTGAACCTGAAAGAATACCATTGACAGAAGATTGTAAAACAGGTGGAACTACAAACCCATATGGTACTTCTAAGTTATTTATAGAGCAAATATTAAAAGATTTATATAATTCAGATAATAGCTGGGATATTTGCATACTTAGATATTTTAACCCAGTAGGAGCTCACGAAAGTGGCTTAATTGGTGAAGAACCTAAAGGTATACCAAATAATTTAATGCCATACGTAGCAAGAGTAGCGGCAGGTACATTAAAAGAATTATCTGTTTTTGGTAATGACTACGATACACCTGACGGAACAGGTGTTAGAGATTATATTCACGTAGTAGATTTAGCAAAAGGACACGTTTGTGCTTTAAACAAACTAGATAAAGAACAAAAAGGTTTATTTATTTATAACTTGGGTACAGGTAAAGGTTATAGTGTTTTAGATATGGTTAAAGCTTTTGAAAAAGCAACTGGAAGAAATGTACCTTATAAAATAGCACCAAGAAGAGAAGGTGATATTGCAACTTGTTTTGCTGACCCTAAGAAGGCAAAAGAAGAACTTGGTTGGGTTGCAACTAAAACTTTAGATGATATGTGTAAAGATTCGTGGAATTATATTGAGAAGAGTAGTAAATAGTATTAAAGAATTTAAACTAACAAGTATTATAAGTTTACTTGTTAGTTTTTAAATTGTCGAAATATGTAAAATTTCGCGACGAAAAGTTGTAACTTTTTATGAAAACCGCTTGACAAAAAATGTAAATTGCTATAACATATAAACAATTCAATTTATTTTTTCAAAAATTTATTTAAATTTTTATCGTTAAAATTTCCAAGAAAACGAAAAAATTACATAAGAGGAGGTGAATTGTTATTAAACAAAAGAAACTTAGTCTAGACAAATTATAAAAATACAAAAGATAAATTTAAGACTTTAAGTAAATCTTTTGAATATTTAAATTGATAAAATTATAGAAGGAGGAAATTTTTATATGGAAAATAAAGAAAGTGTATTAGATAATATGAGTAGAGAAGCAAAGGATAGCTTACTTATGCAGTGGATGTTTAAAAAAGGAAAGGAAGCTGGAATAAGACAAGAAAAAGAAAGGACAGTTTTAAAAATAATGGAATTATCCCATTGTGTTGAAGATATTTCTTATGTTACAGGTTTTACTAAAAAGGAAATAGAAGAATTTTTATCAGATAGATTATTTGGTGAAATAAAAGAAGCGGTTGATGAATTACAAGAAGAAGACGTTAAAGATATAATGCAAGAAGGAGAAACTATAGAAGAGCTTAGACAAAGATTAAAAGAAGCAATTCAAAAACCACGTTACGTATTAGCAGATAAAGAAATGATTGAGGAAGCGGAAAAAAGATATAAAAGAATGAAAGGAGAAAGCTAATATGGACGAAGATTCAGATGAAACTGTAGCATTTATGGAAGAAACACAAAAAATGATGCTTCTTATTAAACTTCAAAATAAAGTAAACTATTCTATGTACAAAAGAATAATTGAGTATAAACTAAAGCTAGAAAGGAATGAAAATGAAGAACTAGATACAAAAAACTGTGATATTATTCCTTTTGTTATGTACGATGGAGAAAAAACTTGGTAAAAATGATTTTGTAATAATTTTATTCCAAAATGTCTGGTTTTATAATAAAATTATTAATTAATATCTAATTTAAAAGTAAAACCAGACATATTCTTCCTATAAATTAAAAGTAATCTATTTAATAATACTTTTAATTAAAGTTTTAAATCTTAATGATTAAATCTTCTTACAATTCGTTAGAAAAAAGTAAAAAATAAGGTGAAAAATAAAGAAAAGAAGAGTAAAAAATAGAAAAATAAAGATATTTACTAAAGAATAAAAGTTGATTTGAAATTAAATATAATTTATAATTAAGGAGATGAAAAATATATGAAAAAAATTAAAACATTTACAGTAGATGATTATAATAGGGCTGTACATTTATTAGGAACACAAACATTTATGCTTATGGAAGATATGGCACCATATTATTCTGAAAAAGAATATGAAGAAAGAAAAATACATAATGAATACGATAAATTAGTAAAAAAAATACTAGAAAAACCAAGAGAAATAGAGTTTGTAGTAAGAAAAGCACTAGGTCTTAGTAAAGATGAAAAAATAGAAATGAATTTATAACATCAGATTTTAGAGGAAAACAAGCAGATATGGTATATAAGATAAAAGGAAAAGAAGTATATATATTAGTAGAACATCAATCAACAGAAGATAGAGATATGCCATATAGAGTACTAGAATATGATGTAGGAATAATTAATACTAGTTTAATAAAACATAATTATAAAGTACATAAATATGCAAAAGTAATATCAATAGTAATATTTACAGGAGCAGGAGAGTGGAGAGTACCGCAAAGGATAGAAGAAATACAAGAAGAATATAATATAAAAAGAGAAGTAACAGTAGCAGATTATGCAGGATTAGGAGAATATTATATATTAGATATAAACAAATTAAGTAAAGAAGAACTACTAGAAAATGGGACATTATTTGGAAGGATGATGTTAGTAGAAAGAGCAAGAAGAGAAGAAGATTTAATAGAAATACTAGAAGAAATCTTGCCATTAACAAAAGATGAAGAAAGAGAAGATGTAATAAATATCTTAAGATATATATTAGTAAAAGATATAGGAGAAGATAAAGCACAAGAATATATAAAAAAATTAGAGGAAGGAGTGATAGATATGAGTGGATATGTAAATTATTTAAGACAAGATAGGGAGAGGACAATGTTAAAAATGAGAAACGAAGGAAAAAATAATATAATAAGAACGTTGTTCAAAAATAAAATGTCAGCTAAAGAAATTTCAGAAAAAACAGGAATAGCTTTAAACGAAATATTAAAAATAGTAAAAACTTAAAAATAAGATTAAAGTTTAAAAAAGTCAATTTATTAATAAAAATATATGAGAAGTAATTTGGAATAGAGTTGTAAAAATAGTTTAAATAGGTTAAAATATTAATTGCAATATACTTGAAAAAATACATTTTTTGTGTTAAAATGAATATACTAATATAGTAAAGATTTTTACAAAATAATTCGGGTGTTCCACCACCTAAACAAAGTGAGGACGATAATTCGGGTGTTCCACCACCTAAACAAAGTGAGGAC
>CALXEY010000055.1 GCA_944387455.1 uncultured Clostridia bacterium | reverse complement strand
TTAAATTTATTTTAACACAATTTTGGGAGTATCTTATTTTTTATTTTATATTTTTCCCGAATTTATTTTACACTAACATATTTTTAAATTTAAAATTCTCCAACAATATTTTGTTTAATTTTTATTAATTAATCTTTTTTATTTTTTACTTTATTTTTGTTTCTTTTTACTTCTTCTAATTTTAAAAAATACAATTGTAAAAATTAAAATAATCAAAATAATAATAAGAGTTATTATTAAATAAATATTCTTGCTTTGTTCTTCTGTTTGTTTTTGGTTGTTATTATCTTCTTGGTTTGTGCTTGTTTTTTGTATGTTGTTAAGTAGTTCCTCGTTTTTTTCTTGTTCTAATTTGTATTCTTTTTCTTCATTTTCATTTCTTCTATAAACATTTATATTATAAACCTTTTTAGTATAATTATTTTTAGCAGTAACGGTAATTTTAATTGTGTTATTTCCTTCTTGAAGTTTGTCATTTTTATCAATTTCTACCTTTGCTTCTTCGTCTTCAGGAATAGCAAGTAAATTAATATTGTTAGTATCATTTGCAACTTCTACATTATAATTAGTAACAGTATTATCAAAATTAGGATACAGAAGGTAATTTTGGATAGCAAGAGTTTCTAAATTAGTATTAGCATCTTCTATATTATTTGTTTTAGTTACATTTATAGTATATGAACTACTACTTGTATTATCTTCTGAAGTTATTTGTACTTTTATAATATTTAAACCTTCTCTTAAATTTTCATTTCCTGTAATTTCAATTTTAGAATTTTTATTTTCTGGCATAGTTAATATTTCTAAATTATTAATATTATTGTTTACAGTTAAATAATAATCAAAAACATCTTTATTAAACTCAGGAACTAAACCTTCAATATTAAGTCTTAAATTTTGTAATTTTGAATTACTTCTATTGTTACTTTCTTCAATTTCTTCTTCTGCTTGTTTTTGTAAAATACTTTTATTATTATTTACATCTATTATATTTACTTGTAAACTATTAAAACTTGTATCAACCTCTTGTGCTTTTTTAGTATAAAAATTACCATTAAGACTAAAAGTTACACTACCTTCTTTTTTAGCTTTAAACTTAAAAGTTTTAATATTTCCTGTAACTTCAGCATTTCCGCTTCTATCAAACCAAATATAATTTATTTTATTGTTAATTAAATTAATATTATCTTTATCGTTAGCATTTTCTAAAAATTCTAATTTATCATTATCAAAGTAAAGTTCAAAATCATAAGCAGAAGTATTAAACCCTTCAATATTAATACTAATTTCTATTTCATCTCCAACATTTACTTCCTGTTTATTAGAACTTAAATAAACATTTCCCTTTGTACGTGCATAAATGTTATTAAAATTAAACAAAATTATATAATTAATAAAAAACATAAACACAAAAATAAAAATAATAATCTTAAAAATAAATTTCATATTTCCTCCTGGGGACGTTTCTTTTGCGACAAAAAGTTCGCATCGGGGACACATCTATATAAAGATCTGTCCCGAATGCGACTAAAAAGTCGCAAAAGAAACGTCCCTATTGTTCTATTTTTTGGTAACCTAATATATGTCTTTGTATTAATAATAAGTCTACAGAAGTTGGTTTTGTTCCTGTTTTTCGTACATTGCTTGCTTTTATATATATTCCTTCTAATTTTTCTAATTCTAGTATATGTCTTTGTATTTTTAATAAATCTACACTATTTATTTTTCCGTCTCCGTTACTATCTCCATATATTAGAATTGTATATATTCTTAATATATTTCCTTTTTTTTCTACTATTTTTTCTTCATTTTCTTCTTTATTTTCTTTCTTTGTTCTTTCTCTAACTAAAATTCTACTTCCTGTTCCTAATAAATCATTTTCTTTTAAAATATTTCCTTTATTATCTTGGAACTCTAATTCTAAATCTGTTGTTATTAGTTCTTGTAAATCACTTACTTTATTTTTTAAATTATTTTCCGTGCTATATTCTATTCCAGATATTTCTAAACCTTCTACTCTTAATGAATTATCAAAATGTATTTCCCAGTCTTCCATTTTTCTAACTACTGTTACATTTATTTCTTTTTTTATTTCTTCGTTTTCTTTTGCTTTTACTATAACTTTTACTTTTCCTTCTTTTTTTGCCTCTATATTTCCATTATCATCTATTGTTATGATATTTTCATTATCTTCTATATTATTTGTTTCAAAAACAATACCTTTTTCGTTTGCATCTTCTGGTTCTACATATGCATTTATTTTAAAATTATCCCCTACTTGCATATATATTTCTTCTTCACTATCTACTACTATATTTGTTACTTTACTATAACACTCTAAGTCTATACTTGTTTCTACATTATTTTCTTTTGATTTTACTCTTATTTTTGTTTTTCCGCTTCTTATTCCTGTTACATTTCCTTTATCATCTACTGTAATAATTTCTGGGTTTTCTGATATGAATTCTATTCTTTGTTCTTTTGCTTCTTCTGGATATATTTTAACATCTAAAGTTTTTGTTTCTCCTTTATAAATAATGTTATTTGTACTATCTTTTAAACTTACTTCTATTTTTTCTATTTCCACATCTGGTATTTCTTCCACATAGTTTTGAGATATATAACCGATTATTCCGTTTTCTAGTCTTACCATATCCCACCTATCACCTGTTCCTACTCCCTTTTTTATTCTTTGCATTTTATCTCCATTTTGTACCATTAATATTACTTCATAGGAAGTTCCGAGGTCCTGTTCTTACATTTACATTTGTAGCATTACATTGTAATTTTTTATCATCATCTATAAAGTTGCTTGGCTCTATACTAGGACTTTGTGTAGGTATTTCTGGCATATTATTATATATTGGTATTATAAATTCTCTTTTTATATCTAGTAAATTACTATTTTTATAACCATTATATATAGATTTTGACTCACTATATGGTGCTAATACGTTTGTCATATACTGATGCCAAAATAGTGTATCTCCTGTTACATCAAATTTTTGTAAATAAATTGTATTTTGCCCTTGGTTTATATAACTATCACCTATAAAAATACCACCACCTGTTATAGCTCTTTCTTTCGTATTCCACGGTATTAAGAATTTTGTTTTTGTTTCGTTACTAGCACCTTTTCCGGTCTTTTGCATATTGTAAACCATTTTTTATTGCTCCCATTGGTTCTGAAGAACTTGTTGCTCCTATATTATAAAAGTTATATAAACCTTCAAACCCAGGAACTGTTCCACTAATTGAGCTATGTGATAAAAAAGGACCTACTTCTTGTTTTATTCTTGATGCTAAATGATATGGACTAACATATGAGGTTTTACCACCTTTTAATATTAAATCAGAGTATTTTTCAGACATATTTATCGTTTGTCCTGTACTTGTTACATAAGACACTTTTTGGTTATAAAATTCTGTTCCATAAAGTATTTTTTCAATACTTTCTAAATTATTCGTTTGTTCACTATAAGAAAGCCCCTCAAATTGAAATATCCTAACTTCATTTAAAAAATTTCTAGGATCCATTGCATATTCTACTGCTTGTCTTGAACAATCTACCCACCCAGCGTCCACTTCTACATTGTATTCTCCAGGTTTTGTATTTTTCCACCTATCAGAATAATTTTTAGGAACTAAGTTTACACCAAATACATTTTCATTATCTATAACATAATTCCAATCTAAATTTATATATAAAGGTGTAAAATACCAATTAGGGTGTTTTTTTGACAATTCTTCTAAATAGCCTCTATAACTTTCTGGAAAGCTTTCTATATTATTTGTTTTTTCTTTACCAAAACTATTTGTTAATAATATAATTACAAAAGAAAAAGAAACAATAAAAAGTATTATAGATAACACAATATATATTTTTTTGTTTTTTAAAATATTCATATCTATTCTTTCTCCCTTGCTTTTACTATTATTCTTTCTTTAGAATCATTTGTACAAGTAATTAGTGTTACTTCTTTTTTACCATTTGTTTCTTGTGATAAACAAGCTACATCTTTTGGGTTTACTTTATAAATATCAAATATTTCATATTCTACTCTTCCTATATTATTATCTATTATAAATAAATTATCTCCTACACTTAATTTTTTTAGGTTTTTAAACATATTTTTATTCTTAAAATTATGACCTGCTATACAAAAATTTCCTATTTCATTTGGGTTTGCTCCATAAAATTTTACAACTGAAACATTTAATGTTTCTTCTAAATATTTTTCTAATACATATGTTTCTAAATCTATTTTTGGTATTTCTAATTTTGAAATAACCGTATATCCTTTATATTCTAATGGAACGTCTTCTTTTATATACTTTTTTTCTTCATTTGTTTTGTTTTCATTTATCTTGTTTTCTTCTTTTTTATTTACATTTGTACTTACACCTTGTACATTATAATTACTTTTTCCTATTTTATTTTCTTTATATATATTTAATATAACAAAAAGTAAAATTATTAAAACAATAAAAATAAGAAACAAATTTACTATAATTATTTTATTTTTCCTTTTCATTTGCTTAAAACCTCTTTGTATAGAATTATTAATTATGTAAGTAAATGAGCTAAAAAAACTCATTTACTTTATATTTTTTTCTTTCTTTTTATATTTCTTTTTTTCTTTTTATTTTTTATTATTTTTCTGTTTTTCTTCTTTCTATTTCTTACTAAACTTTTTATTATATACAATTATTGTTCCAAGAAGTATTGCAAGTACTATACATATTGGTATATAAATATTTGTACCTGTTTTAGGAAGCGTAGTTGGCATTTTATTTTCTTCTTGTATTTCGTTTTCTTCTGCTTCTGTTGGTGGAACTATTTCTTCTGGTTTATTTTCAGTTTCTCCTTCTTGTTCTGGTGGTAATTGTTCTTCTTTTTCTTCTACTTTAAAATCAAAAGTTTTTTCAGCAATTACAGTATCTGAATTTCCTCTATCTATTAATTTTAAAGTTATTTTATAATCTCCAACTTCACTAAATACTCCTCTTACATTTAATACTTGTGATACGTCTTTTCCACCTATTTCGTATCCTTGTTCTTCTCCCCAGCCACTTTCTATAATATCGTGTTCTAAACTTTGCTCATCTGTTGCAAGTAATTTTACATCACCTGTTCCACTTGTTTTTTCAGCAACTAATCTTGCTTTTTCATAATATTTTCCCATAGAAGAAGAATACGTTAATTTCATTTCATTTTCTTCACCTTTAACCAATGTTCCATTTACTGATTCTAAACTTAGTGTATAATCTACATATTCTGGTTCTACTGTTACATTTTTAGTAATAGGTGTTGTTATATCATCATAAGTAACAGATGCATCTGAATTTGCTAAACCTTCTGCTGTTATATTAAATTCTGTTGGGTTTGATGTAGTGATATCTTCTTTTGCTTTAAAAGTAACACTCATATTAGTACGTGGGTTTGTTCCACCTGAACTATCAAAAAATACAACTCTTACTTTATCACCCATATTATTTTCTGTTCCACCTTCTGCTGATACATATTCGAATATATTATTGTCATAAGCAACATCAAATGTATATGACCCTAAAGCTATTCCAAATTCTATATTTACTTTAACTTCTTCACCTGGTCTTATTAAATCTTTAGAAACTGTTACATCAACTGTATCTAATGAATCTGCATATACCGTAATTGGAAAAATCATAAGTGAAATTACCATTAATATTGTTATAATACCAATTAATTTTTTCATTAAAAAATTCCTCCTTTTAAATTTTATCTATTTTTATTATGTCGTTTTTTGTTATTTTTTATTTGGTAATTTTTAGGAGAAATTTTAAAAAAATTTTATTTTTTAACAATATAAAAAGATAAAACAAACTAGAAACTTTTTCTTTATGTTTTATCTTTTTACTTTTTTTAATTTTTTCTTTCTCTCTTTTTTATTTTTTATTCTATTGTTTTATCTTATTTTTTCCATTTTTTATTTAAAAAATTCTAAAATTTTAGGAATAAATATAATTAAGCCAACAATTACACTTCCTATTGCTAATACTAATACAGCACCTGCTGCTATGTCTTTTGCAAGTTTTGCTTTTTCGTTTCTTTCCTTAGTTATCATATCAACAACTGTTTCAACTGTTGTATTAAATAATTCTGCTGAAATTACTAAAGCAATCATAATAGTTAAAATTATCCAATCTAAAGCACTTATTTTAAAAACAATTCCTGCAATAATTACCAAAATCATAATAAGTACGTGAATTTTCATATTTCTTTCTGTTTTAAAGGAACTTACTATTCCTGAAAAGGCATATTTAAAACTATTTATTAATTTTTTTGTTTTTGAAATCATAATTTTCTCCTTTTGCGACTTTTGGGGACGGGGCTTTTTTGTCGCATTATTTAATCATTTTTTTATACTTTCTATTTCTATTTGCACCTTCTGGCATTATGAGTTTTCTATTTGCCATATCTCCCAATATTACCCTAGTTCTTTGGACAGATAAACCTAACAATTTACTTGCTATTACAGTAGTTATATATTCATTTTTATTTAAATACTCTAAAATTTTATCGCTTGTTTTATCGCTTGTTTTATCGCTTGTTTTATCGCTTGTTTTATCGCTTGTTTTATTTAATTCTTCAATTTTAAACCCTTCGTGTATTAATATTGTCGTTGTAAAGTATGTTCTATCATCATCTGTTTCGAATATAGGCTCTGGTGAACCATTATTTTTTAACGCTCTTTTTATCTTTGGTATACCAGTATTTCTACCCTCTGTTAATTTTAATTCTTTTAGAAAATCTCCTATTCTACGATTTCTATATTTTTTACCTCTAATATTATTATTTTTAATATCTGTCATTGAGATAGAATTTTCTAACCCAGGGAAACTTGTTATTTCAACTCTATCTTTTAAAATTCTTACTTCTACTGGTTCTCTAACGTCATATCCGCCTATGATACATAGCATTAACAAGTGCTTCTTCTAGTGCTGCATAAGGGTAGTTAAAAAATCTTATAGCTTCTGCTTGATATGGTACTTTTATTATTTTTTCTTCTATTAAATTATTTTCTAAAAATCTTAGAGCACTTTTAATCATAGAATCTAGAGGACCTTTAAAAATATCTTCTGTCATATTATCGCCTTCTAATCCTCCACGTAAATCTACTATTTCTATTTGCGAATAAGGGAAAAAGTCTTGTGGTTGATCATTAAAAAATAATAAACCAACGTTTACAGGTTTTAAATATTCTGGTGTTCCGTCTACAATTCTTAAATCTTGACATAATTCTACAAAGTCCATATCTTGAGATTCTTCATATAGTTTACTTTTTATTTCATATAAATAATTTTGTATTAATGGTAATTTTAAATCTTGTATATTTGCTTTATGATTAATTCTGTCGTCAAAAGGTATTTGATTAGATAATGCAAATAATTCTCTTTCCTTTTCAGGAGTTGCTTTTATTGTACTTGACATTTTTCTTATATAATAAGAATATCCTTTTGACAAATCTTTATCTAATTTTGTTGGACATTTATAAGGTCTTATACTACCACCTGGACACCATACGATTAATATTTGCTTGTTTTTATATATTACAGGTTCTACTATAGGCATATACTCTGGTTGTATCAGTTTACATTTGTTTAATAATTCTTTTTGAATTTTATCAATCTCGTTTTTATCTAAACCTGTTATTGGAAGTTTAGGCTTACCATTTTCTTCATCAACACCTATTAATATATACCCTCCACCCCAATTATCAATATCATTTGCAAAAGCACAAATTGTATGTAATATTGGTTCAGGATTCCAATTTTTCTTTAATTCTATCCTTGCTGATTCTACTATATTTCCTCTTAATAATGTTTCTATATTTGTTGGAATAGGCATAAGAAAACCTCCTTCTTATTTTTGGTTATTATATCATACATTTTTTAAAAATATAAGTATATATTTCAAATTAAATAATTATTTAACAAAATAACAACTACAATCATTAAAAATTTCTAAACTAATTGATTTTTTCTCTATTTTATTGTATTATATTTATAGTACTTACTACACGATTTTAACATTTTTAGTTATTTTAGAATAAAATTTAAGGGGTATGTATGAATACAGATATAAAAGATTTAATTGATAATGATAAAGAATTTCAAAAAATTATATATCCATTAATTACAAATGAAACAGTTCTTCAAATGAAAAACTTTAGACAACATTACGAAACTTCTTGTTTCGACCATTGTTATATGGCTAGTTATTATTGTTTTCTCATTTGTAAAAAATATAATTTAGACTATAAATCTATTACCAGAGCTGCAATGCTTCATGATTTATTTTTATATGATTGGAGAAAACGCCAACCTGGTAGAAAAGGCTTACACGCATTTACTCATGGAAAAACTGCTTGTGAAAATGCTTGTAAAATTTTTAATTTAAGTAAAAAAGAAAAAGATATAATATTAAAGCATATGTGGCCCGTTACTCCACAATTTCCTACTTCTATTGAAGGTTTTATATTAACTTTTGTAGATAAATATTGTGCGTTAAGTGAAACTTTTGAAGTTTTAAAATCAAGGTTATTTATGAGAAAAGCTTTTAGATATGCTTACTTATTTTTAAGTTTAATTATTATTAAGCTCTAATAACCATTAGCTTGTTAGCAAATGGTTATTTTTTCTTGATTTTATTTACCTTTTTTGCTATAATATTTATGTTAACAGACCTTCTATAGAAAGGATTTAAAATGCAAAATAAGAAAAGAACAAAACTTCGTGCAATATTCCAAAGATATTTTCCTGGCAAATTATATTATTGGTTATTTACAAAGAGAGGAAAAGCTCTTTCTAAAAAAGACTTTGCAAAAATCAAATCAATAGACAAAGATTTTTACCAAGTCATATCAAGTAGAAGATGCACAGGTTATTGTTATTTTGTCTGTCAGTATATGGCTCAATTATTAAAAAAAGGTTCTGTTGCTTATATTGCAAAAAAAGACTTACTATCAACAGATAAAACCTCTTACAGAATTCATGTTCTCTATATTAACAATGATTGGGTTTTTGATACTATAACTAGACGGCAATATCCATTTGATAAATTTCTTAAAATGTGTGATGGAAAAATTTTTAGATGTTTTTCATATTCTGATTTTAAAGATTATGATAACATTGATGATTTCTACTCCACATTTAAAGATGAACTAACAAGGTGGTGTAATGATAATAACTGTGAAATGTTTGCACAAAGAGAAGTTTTGATTTAATTTATTTTTTATTTTAAAAAAGCATTTTCCCCAGTAATTTAATAATTACTAGGGATTTAATTAATTCTTTGTTTTAACTGTATTATTATTTGCCCATCTAAGCATTTTAATATCTTTATATTTACTTAAAACTTCTTTATACTTATCATATTCTTCTTCCCATAATTCATTTGGAACATTATCAAAAGCTCTAAATATTTTATCTGCTTCTGATAAATAAATTATTTGTTCTTGTGGAGACATATTTTCATATTGTTTTGCAAATTTATACAATTTATCAAGCATTTGGTTTGCTTCAATAAAAGACCAGAAATCTTTTACTTTCATACCAAATAATTTTATTTGTAATACTGCATATCCTATTAATGCAAAAATAATAAATATTAATATATATATAACTGCTAATATTGCTGTCATTTTTCCACCTCTTCCTTGTACTTTTTAATTATAACATTTTTAAAATATTTTTGCAAATAATTTTTGTTTTCCGATAGTGTCAAGTTATTTCGGGAAAATTTATTAAAAAATTTTTACCCACAAAATTGCTCTACAAATAAGCTGTTCTA
>CALXEY010000054.1 GCA_944387455.1 uncultured Clostridia bacterium | reverse complement strand
AAACAAGGTGATTTTGTTGATTTATGTGCAGGACCTCATTTAGAAAGTACTGGAAAAATTAAATGTGTTAAAATTTTATCTTCTTCTGGTGCTTATTGGAGAGGTAATGAGAAAAATAAGATGCTTCAAAGAATTTATGCAATTTCTTTCCCAAAAACTTCTGAACTTGAAGAATATTTACAATTGTTAGAAGAAGCAAAACAAAGAGATCACAGAAAAATAGGTAAAGATTTAGATATTTTTATGACTCACAAATTAGTAGGTGCAGGTCTTCCTATGTATTTACCTAATGGTGCAACTATTAGAATGATTTTAGAAAGATATATACAAGATAAAGAAATTGCTTTAGGTTATGAACACGTATATACTCCTTGTCTTGCAAATGTTGAATTATATAAAGTTAGTGGACACTGGGATCATTACAAAGATGATATGTTTCCTGCTATGAAAATGGATAATGAGGAAATGGTGTTAAGACCTATGAATTGTCCTCATCATATGTTAATCTATAAGAGTAAAATGCGTTCATATCGTGATTTACCAATTAGAATTGGCGAGCTTGCACACGATTTTAGATATGAAGCAAGTGGAAGTGTTTGTGGGTTAGAAAGAGTTCGTGAAATGTGTCAAAATGATGCACACCTTTTTGTTAGACCTGACCAGATTAAAGAAGAAGTTGGTAAGATTTTAAATTTAATTACAGAAGTATATCAAAAAGATTTTGGTTTTCCTGCATCTAGTTTTAAATACAGATTATCTTTAAGAGATAAAGAAAACAAAGAAAAATATATTGATAATGATGAAATGTGGGAGACTGCTGAAAGCCAATTAAGAGAAATCTTAAAAGAATTAAATATTGATTTTTATGAAGCAGAAGGTGAAGCAGCTTTCTATGGACCTAAAATCGATATTCAAATAAAAACAGCTTTAAACCACGATGTAACTATTCCAACTTGTCAACTAGATTTTGCATTACCTGAAAGATTTGAACTTGAATATGTAGCAGAAGATGGAAAAGCACATAGACCTGTTGTTATCCATAGAGCAATTTTAGGTTCTTCTGATAGATTTATTTCTTTCTTATTAGAAGAAACAAAAGGAAATTTACCTTTATGGCTTTCTCCAGAACAGGTTAGAATTTTACCTATTACAGATAATCAAGTAGATTATTGTAATAAATTAAAGGAAGAACTTTTAAAAGAAGAATTAAGAGTTCATATAGATGATAGAAATGAGAAAATTGGTTATAAAATACGTGAAGCTCAGCTTCATAAAGTTCCATATATGTTAGTTATTGGACAAAAAGAAGTAGATGAAAATAAAGTTTCTATACGTTCTAGAAAAGATGGAGATGTAGGAAGTATGAGTTTAGAGGAGTTTAAAAATAAACTTTTAGAAGAAATTAAAAATAAAAAATAATGTAAAAAAACAAAAATAAAATAACGAAGATAAAAAACAAAAATAATAAAATAATAAAACAAAATAGGAGAGATAAAGAATGAAATTAGGAATTGTAGGTCTTCCAAATGTAGGAAAAAGTACTTTATTTAATAGTATTACAAAAGCTGGAGCAGAGTGTGCAAATTATCCTTTTTGCACAATTGAACCTAATGTTGGTGTTGTTCCTGTTCCAGATGAGAGATTAGACGCTTTAGCTAAAATGTATAACCCTCAAAAAGTAACTCATGCTGTTATTGAGTTTGTTGATATTGCAGGTTTAGTTAAAGGTGCTAGCAAAGGCGAAGGATTGGGGAATAAGTTTTTATCACATATTCGTGAGACTGATGCTATTTGTGAAGTTGTTAGATGCTTTAATGATAGTAATATTGTTCACGTAGATGGTAGTATTGATCCTGTTCGTGATATTGAAACTATTAATTTAGAATTAATTTTTGCAGATATAGAGACTGTAAATAAAAGGTTAGACAAAGCAAGAAAGAATTTAAAAGCTAGTAAAAGTTACCAAGAAGAAGTTGATCTTTTAGAAAGAATTAAAGAAAATTTAGAAAATGGAATTTCTGCAAGAGCATTAGATTATAATGAAGATGAACAAAAATTAGTTAAAGATATGTTTTTATTAACAACAAAACCTATTCTTTATATTGCAAATATTTCAGAAGAGCAAATGGAAAATGCAGATAATGACCCATTAGTTGAAAAAGTTAAACAATATGCTTCTAAAGAAAATGCTGAAGTTATTCCATTATGTGTTAAGATCGAAGAAGAATTGTCTGGCTTAGATGATAATGATAAAAAAGAAATGCTTGATGCTTTAGGTTTAGACGAATCTGGCTTAGATAAAGTTATTAAAAAATCTTATGATTTATTAGGTTTAATGTCATTTTTAACAGCAGGAGAGCCAGAAGTTAGGGCTTGGACAATTAAGAAAGGTACTAAAGCACCACAGGCTGCAGGAAAGATACATTCTGATATTGAAAGAGGTTTTATAAAAGCAGAAGTTATTTCTTTTAACGAATTAATGGAGTGTGGTAGTATGGTTGTTGCTAAAGAAAAAGGGTTAGTTCGCCAAGAGGGAAAAGATTATATTATGCAAGATGGAGATATTGTTTTATTTAAGTTTAATGTGTAAAAATGTGTAATATTTCTGTAATATAAATGTAAAATAAAATAATAAAAAAACTATTGACGAATTATGTTTTTAAGTATAAAATATTAATTGAAAACAGATGAGGAATTTTATTATTTATATAATACTTGAAATATATTTTATTTTGTGGTATAATAATTAGTGGTTATATAAATAATAATATTAAATTAAGAGTAGAGGAGAAATTTATTATGAACAAAACAAATTTATTAAAAGTATTTTTTATTTTAATTTTAAGTGTAATGGTTATTTTAATAACTACTTCAGTAAATGCTGCAGAATTACAAGATATTTCAGGACAATTACTTAGTGGAAATTCTTCAAATACTGCAGGTACAAATAATGCAGGAAGTGGTAATACTCAAACACCAACAAATACAAATAGAGCAAATACTTCTAATTTAAATGGTAATAGAACAAATAATGCTAGTAGAAATTCAAGCATTTATAATAATACAAATTTACCTAAAACAGGTATAGGAGATAGTCTTCCAATAGCTGCATTAGTTGTTGTATTTGGAATATCAGCAGTATATGCTTATAAGAAAATTAAAGATTATAGAAATATTTAGTTAGTAAATTTATTTATATATTTTAAAGAGTAGAGTTCATATCTACTCTTTATTTTGTATAGCTTTTATTATAATTCTATTATTATTTAAATTATTACAAGTAATAAGAGTAAGTATTTTTTCGTTTTTGTTGTAATTGTAAATAGGAGAGAGGTCATCTTCTTTTACTTCATATTTTTCAAGAACTTTATATATATATTTAAAACCATTATTATTATAAATATATATTTCATCACCATTTTGTAATTTATCTATATTACTAAAAAACATATCATTATTATAATTATGCCCTGCTATGCAAATATTAGTATTATCGTCTAATTTAGAACCATAAAGTTTACAAGGAGAGACTTTTAAATTTTCTTCAGAAAGATAAGAAAAAACAGGGTAATAGATATTAATTTTAGGTATTTCAATAATACCAAAGATACTATTTTCTGCTAAGCTTTCTGTTTCTTTATTTTTTTCAGTATTTGAATAAAGTGTACTAATATTATAATTACTAATTATTTTTTTTGAAAAATTTTCAGATGTTTTTAAAGAATATAAATAATAAATAAAAAAACAAATAGCAAATATAATTATAGTTATTGAAATTACAAATTGAACTTTAAATATTTTTTTATATTCTTTTTCTTTTTTATTATTAAAACTTGTAACTAATATCTGGTTCATATTTTTATTTTGTGTAATTTATTTAAAAATATAATTATTATAAAGATAAAAGTATAGAAAAAAATTCCAATAAATCAAAAAAATACAAAAAAACAAGGTATATAGTACTAGTTGCAAAATTTTTAAAAATATCCTTGCCAAAAAATTGATATTTTGTTATTATATGGTATGGAAAGGAAGAAATTTATGAAAGCTACAAAAGAACAAATAATTATAAAACGTAAGAAGAAAAATGTAAAAATATTTCCAATATACAAAACAGTATCTTGGGACTTATTATTTTATTTTCCTATAATATTTTTGTTTTTAACACAGGTAAAAGGTTTTTCTGCTTCACAAGTACTATTTGCAGATGCATTTTATACATTATCAAATACATTTTGGCAGATACCAGTAACGAGTGTTGTAGATAGAATAGGTAAAAAGAATTGTTTAATAATAGGAAATATTTTATATTCATTAAGTATATTAGCAATGATATTTATGCAGAATTATTATGAATTATTAATAATTCAATTTATATATGCACTAGGTTATTCAATTAAAGGAATATGTGAATCAAATATATTATATGACTCATTACCAGCAGGGAAGAAAAGAGGAAGAATATATTCAACAATAGATGGAAAATCATCTTCATATTTTTATATATTTGATGCAATATCATCTGTAATTGCAGGTTTTACATTTACTATAAATGGATATATTCCAATGGTATTATGTTTCTTATGCTGTATAGCTTGTACTATAATTTCTTTTAAGTTTAGACATACAGAGTTAGTAGAAGAAAAAGTAAAACCAGTAAGTTTTAAAGAATATTCAAAACAATTAAAAGGAGCAATTAAGTTTTTTGTAAAATCTGATAGAATAAAATTACTAATATTATTAAATGCACTATTTTTAGGTCTAACAGTTGGAATAGTTAATTTAAGAAGTAGTATGTTATCAGAAATGCTTGTTCCAGAAGCATATTTTGGAATTATATTTGCAATATTACAATTAAGTGCTGCAATAACTGCAAGAAATAGTGAGAAAATACATAAAATGTTTAGAAATAAGACATTAACATATCTAACATTACCAGTAACATTATCTTGTATTGTTATAGGTTTTGTTGGAACAGATACATTATCAAAATCATCACTTTTAGTAATAGTATTTATGTTTTTAATACAATATGCAATAAAAGGACCATATAGAGCATTAATGTCAAGATATATAAATAATTTTACAAACAGAAATATTAGACCAAAATTAACAGCTTTAAATTATTTGTTATCAAATTTATTAACAGCTGCAATTTCTCTATCTTGTTCGTGGCTTTTAAGTATTACAACAACAGCAAATACATTTATGATAATAGGTTGTGTTACAACAATACTAGCAGTATTATTACTTGATTATATGAGAGGAAAAGTAGGTTTAAAACCTGACCAATATAGTAAAGAAGATTTAAAATATAGTACATATAAACCACAGAAAAAAGCCTAAGTAAAACTAGGCTTTATTTCTCTTTTGTAAACTTTTGGCGTTACTTCAAATTTAATTTTAAAACATCTAAAATCAAATAATTCGTTTTCATCTAAGCAATCTAAGTAAATATCTAATTCTTCTAAACTTCTACAAGCAGAAATAATAATAGGGTTTAAATTATATTTAAAACTAAGCTCAAATGCTAAATTTATTGCTTTAAAAAAAGATTTATGTTCTTTATTATAAACTAAATTTATAGTTTCTCTAAATCTAGAACTTATTGAGTGTTTAAATCTATTTAAATCTAAAATATATTCTTTATTAATAACATCTTCTACAGAAGAATATTTATCTTTGTTTTCACTATAAAATTTTTCTAAATCAGAATATTTATAAGGTAAATATGCTTTCTGGTCTTTCTCAGAAACAATTAAAATATCATTATCCATTTTGCACTCCTAAAAATAATTAAAGTATTATTATTTTAATTATAACTTTTAAAATTATTTAAGTAAAGAAAAATATTATTACATTTTTATTACATTTTATTGAAAAGAATTTTTCCATATGTTATATTAATATTAGTTTAAAACAAAAGAGGAAGGGAAAAAACATTGTATAAACTTAGTGATTTTGAAAAATCTAGTAAACATTTATATAGATTAGGAAAATTTATAAGCATATGTATTTGTATTATTATAGTATTTTTTCTTATATTTAATGTAAGTTTAATAATAACATCTTATATAAAACCAGGAGAAACACCAAACTTTTTTGGAATAAAAAGTTTTACAATTGTATCAGAAAGTATGGAACCAAAAATAAATAAGCAAGATGTTATTTTTATTAAAGAAGTTGATAAAGATAAGTTAGAAGTAGGAGATATAATCTCATTTAAAACAGGAGAAATAATAAATACACATAGAATTGTAAAAATAGAAGAACAAAATGGAGAAGAGGTATATATAACAAAAGGAGATAATAATATAAAAGAAGATAGAGGCTATGTTAAATTAAATGACATAGAAGGAAAATATCTATTTAAAATACCAAAATTTGGAATAATAGTAGAAATTTTAAAAAGTAAAATAACATTAGTTATATTATTAGTTATTTTAGTATTAATATCATATTACCAAGTAGTACTTACAAAAAGAAAGCTAAAGAGAAAAGAAGAAAGATATGAATATAATAAAAACTTATTGAAGGAAAATCAAAAAAATAAGATAAATAAAATTAGGGGTTGATATATTTTGTATAAAGCAATTTTTATAGATATAGACGGAACATTAAGAAATGATGATAGAGAAATAACTTATAAAACGAAAGAAGCCATTAAAAATATAAGAGAAAAAGGTATACTTGTAATTCTATGTTCAGGAAGACCAATAATAACAACCAAAGAAATTAGTAAAGAAAGCTGTGCAAGTAACTATATTATTACATCAAATGGTGCATATGGATATGATTATATAGAAAATAAATGTATATTTAAAAACCCTATGAGAATAGAAGATTGTTTAGAAATATACAAAATAGCTAAAGAAAATAATATTAATTTTATTATGAACACAGAAATAGGAAGAGTTGTATTAAAGAAAACATCTAATAATAGTGATAAAATATTAGATGTACCAATAGAAGAATTTTTAAATAAAACAGAAGTAATGCAATGTTTAATACAAGATACTTCATTTGAGAAAATAAAATCTTTAAGACCGTTAATAGAAAAAATAGAAAATGTAGAAATAAAAAACCAATCAAAAAGTCTTACAAATATAAATATAAAACCAAGAGAAACAACATATTGTGATATAGCAGATATAAAAACATCAAAAGGATATGGAATAAAGAAAATGTGTGAAAGTTTAGGAATAGATGTAAAAGACACAATATCTATTGGAGATGACTATAATGATATTTCTATGTTTGATGTAACAGGTTTTAGTGTAGCAATGGGAAATGCAAATGATTATGTAAAAAGTAAAGCAAAATATATAACAAAAAGTAATAATGATGAAGGAGTAGCCAAAGTTTTAGAAAATTTAGAAAAAATATTAAAGGGGGAGATTTTATGTTAGAAAAAGCTTTAGAAAATATTAGAGTATTATGTCATAGCTCAATTAAATTTGAAAAAGAAAAAATAATCTATTTTGACCCATTTAAAATAGATAAAAATTATAATGATGCAGATATTATATTTATCACACACTCTCATTATGACCATTTCTCAGAAGAAGATATATTAAAAGTAAAAAAAGAAACAACAAAGATAGTTATGCCAGAAGAAACATATATGAGTAATAAAGAAAAATTAAATAATGTTTTAAGTTTTAAAGAAGAAAACATTATTATAGTAGAACCAAATAAATCTTATACTCTAGATAATATAAATTTCAAGACAATACCAGCGTATAATGTAAATAAAAACTTTCACCCAAAAGAAAATAATTGGGTTGGCTATATAATTTATTTAGATGATATTTCTTATTATATAGCAGGAGATACAGACATAACTGAAGAAAACAAACAAGTTAAATGTGATGTAGCATTTGTTCCAATAGGTGGAACATATACAATGACAGCTAAAGAAGCAGCAGAATTAATAAATACAATAAAACCAAAAATAGCAGTTCCAACACATTATGGTTTAATAGTAGGAACAAAAGAAGATGAAGAGATTTTTAAAAGGTTAATTGGGGACGTTTCTTTTG
Organism: uncultured Clostridia bacterium; assembly: GCA_944387455.1. Classification (GTDB taxonomy): domain Bacteria; phylum Bacillota; class Clostridia; order TANB77; family CAG-508; genus CAG-269. Next base: position 2,019 of record CALXEY010000054.1, on the reverse strand, counting down.
CGAACTTTTAGTCGCATTCGGGACACATCTTTATATAGATGTGTCCTAAATGCGAATTTTTTGTCGCAAAGGAAACGTCCCTATTGCTCTTTTTAATTCTAAAAAACTTACTAAAAAATTAAATATTTCACTTACATATATTGCTATTATAAAACCTGTTATTCCGAAAAATTGGTAGTAAGAAATATAGTATAGATATTGTTATTAATAAATCTAATATATTACATATCATAACGTTAAATTGCCTATTTAAGCCTTTTAACATATTATCTATTATATTATCTAGATACATAAATAAAATTAGAGGAGCAAAGATCCTTATATATTTTGCAGGTTCTAGGTTTTGATATATTAAATAACTTAAATTGTTTGAAAATATTATACATATTATTGTTATAAATATGGCAAATAAAGATGTTATTATAAATATTTTATTACTTACACCAATTATTCTTTTTTTATATCCATTTGCTTGTAAACTTGAAAATTCTGGCACTATTAATGAGCTAAAAGAATTTATAAACACTGTTGGAAATAAAATAACTGGAAATGCCATACCTGTAATTCTACCATATTCTGATAATGCTATTGTATATGGAAGCCCAAATAAAACAAGTCTATTTGGTACTATAAATTCTTTTAAAGTTGATAAACCAGAACGAATATATGAAGTTATTGATATTGGTAGTGTTATACTTAAAATTTTTTTCTTATAACGTATTCCTGTTATTTTATATCTTTTATTGAAAAATCTTTTATCTAGTTTATATAATATACTAAGTAATGTAACAGAAAATATTTCTGATATTACATCTGCTAATATTAGTAAGATACATACACTTTCTACACTTTGCAATGGAAAATATTTTAATAATAAGACACTTATAATTATTTTTACGATTAATTCTAATGTTTGTGATATTGCTGATTTATATGCTTTTCTTACTGCACTAAAATAACCATTTATTACTGATGATATAGAAATACAAGGAAGTCCTATTGCTATTAAATAAAATGGAATTACTGATACTTTACTTCCTAACCAATTTATTGATATTATTTTTGATAATAATATTATTAACAAACTACTTCCTAAACCTAAAAAAACAGCAAATAAAGTACAACTTTTTACAGCTTTTAAGCCTTCTTCATATTTTTCTTTTGCAAATTTTTGTGATACCAAATATGTACAAGCTATGCTAAGCCCAGATGTTGCAAGTGTTATAAAAAACATATAAACAGACATAACTAAAGAAAATACACCAACTGCTTCTGAGCCTATTTTATTTGAGACATATATATTAAATACCATACTTATACTTCTTGTTATTAATGCTGTTATTGTAAGTATAAAACCATTTATTATAAATTTTTTAGTTCTTTTCAATAATATTCACCATTTAATTTTATTAAAATAATTATTGAAATATTCTATAGTTTGATTTTTTCTAACAAAGATGCTATAATCTAAGCATATTCTTGCAAATGCAAGAAGTTTAATGGCTTTTCTAGATTTAGAAAGGAGTCAAAATGAATAGTTCTTCTGATTACCCAAAGGTGTGCCGAGAGTGTGAAAGATTCGAAAGCTGTAGTGTAAGATGTGGCAAAGGAGTAAAACAATGGTTTTCTGTTCCAGGCGAATTTTCTAATCAACGGTATTATAGATATCTTTGCCCAGTAGAGGAGGAAGAGAGAGTACACGGACCATTTCGTAGACTTAAGGAAGAAATTCGCAAGGCTGCAGAAAAACAACAGCACCGAGAAGGATAAGAGGTAAGTGAACTAAAATCGAGTAGAGAATAAATAATTATTTTATTCTCTACTTGATTGTTATGTCGAAAAAATATATAAAATAATACAAAAAAGAGAAGTTTATTTAATAAAACAAAATTTTTTAGCATAAGGTATTTACAAATATCGTATTTATGTGTAAAATAAATGTATAAAAACATGACAAGGATAGCGTGCAAAAAATAAATGGTATAAAATTACCAAAATAAGAAATACTAAAACAAATGA
>CALXEY010000053.1 GCA_944387455.1 uncultured Clostridia bacterium | reverse complement strand
AAAAATAATAATGAAAGAAGGTGATTATATAATGATGAATTTTACAAAAACATTTGTAAAAATAATGAAAGAAGATGAAAAGAAAGCAATAAAAAAAGGTAAAAAATTTGGAGAACAAAATATAATAAAATCATTATTTAAAAGTAAGATGTCAGCCAAGGAAATAGCAGAAAGAACTGGAATAGCTTTAAGTGAAATACTTAGAATTGTTAAATAATCACAGGAAGTTGTACCATTTTAAGTTTTTCTATTGACAAAATGTGCTATTTTAATGTATAATTAATAACGTTATAAGGGTTATCCCACATACTTTTTTGTATGGACCGGAAGGAGGGGAATATAAAATGTCAGAGATAAAAGTTAATAATGGTAATATAGAAGATGCTTTAAAAAGATTTAAAAGACAATGTGCTAGAAATGGAGTACTTCAAGAAGTACGTAAAAGAGAGCATTATGAAAAACCTAGTGTAAAGAGAAAGAAAAAATCAGAAGCAGCAAGAAAAAGAAAGTTTAATTAATACATATATAATTGGGGGTATATTTATACTTCCAATTTTTATTTTTTGAAAAATATATAAAAAATTATTTTTTGGTGTATAATATAAAAGAAAAAAGGAGGTCTTTTTAAATGGAACAAAATGTAAATGAGATTAAAAAAGGTATAAAAGTCCATATATTAAATACAGATAAATTTAAAACAAATTTATTTGCTATATTTTTAACTAAAAAAATAAATAGAGAAAATGTAACAAAAAATGCACTGATTTCTTTGCTTTTAAGAAGAGGTAGTAAAACAATGAATTCACAAGAAGAAATTAGTAAAAAAATGGAAGAATTATATGGTGCTAGTTTTGATTGTGGTATTGATAAAACAGGTGATAACCAAGTTTTAAAATTTTATATAGAGAGTATTAATGATAATTATTTACCAAACGTAAATGAAAATACTTTAAAAACAATTATAGAAAGCTTATTAGATATAGCATTTAACCCATATATAGAAAATGAAGGTTTTAAGCAAGAATATTTAGAGCAAGAAAAAAATAATTTGAAAAGAAAAATAGAAGCTAAAAAAGATAATAAAGCAAGATATGCAATTGAAAGATGTACTGAAGAAATGTACAAAGATAAGCCTTTTGGTTTATATAAATTTGGTTATATAGAAGATTTAGATAAAATAGATGGAAAAAACTTATATGAGTATTATAAAGAATTAATTAATACTTGTAAAATTGATATATTCTTATCTGGAAATATTAGTAAAGATGTGGAAAAACTAATTGAGGATAATGAAAATGTTAAAAGTTTAAAAGAAAGAACACCAGATTGTGTTTTTCCAACTAATGAAGAAAAAGAAGTTAAAGAAGAAAATATTGTTACAGAAAAAATGGATGTATCACAAGGAAAATTAGTAATTGGTTTAGATGTAAATTTAAGTAATGATAAACAAAAATATTTTACTTTACTTTATAATAGCTTGTTAGGTGGCTCAGCAAACTCAAAACTATTCCAAAATGTAAGAGAAAAAGCAAACTTAGCTTATGTTGCATCTTCTAGTTATTTAAGATATAAAAATATTATTTTTATAAATTCAGGTATTGAAATATCTAATTATGAAAAAGCTTTAAAATTAATAAAAGAACAAATTGAAGATATGAAACAAGGAAAGTTTACTGATGAAGAGATAGAAGATAATAAAAAAGGAGTAATTTCAGCTATTAAAACTATTGGTGATGAGCAAGATACAGAAGTAATTTATTATTTTGGACAAGAGTTAACAGGTGTTAGTGTTTCTGTTGATGATTATGTTAAAATTATAGAAAATATCAAAAAAGAAGATATTTTAGATATTGCAAATAGAGTTTCAATAAACACAATTTATTTCTTAAGAGATTAATGAAAGGAGAGGTAGTATGCAAGTAATAGAAAATTTAAAGGTTAAGGAAAAGTTGTATATAGAAAAATTACAAAATGGTTTAACTGTAATGATTATTCCTAAAAAAGATATTCAGAAAAAATATATGATATGGGGTACTAATTATGGTTCAAATGATAATAAATTTATAGTACCAGGAGAACAAGATATAACAGAAGTACCAAATGGAGTTGCCCATTTTCTAGAACATAAAATGTTTGAACAAGAAAATGGTACTAATAGTTTAGATGTTTTAACAGCTTTAGGCGTTAATGCAAATGCATATACAACAAATGACCATACAGCGTATTTATTTGAGTGTACTGATAATTTTTATGAAGCAATGGACGAATTAATGGACTATGTACAACACCCATATTTTACAGATGAAAATGTGGAAAAAGAAAAAGGAATAATTGGTCAAGAAATTAGTATGTATGATGATTATCCAGATTGGAGAGTTTATTTAAATACTTTAGAAGCAATGTATCATAATAATCCTATTAAAATAGATATAACAGGTACTAAAGAGACAATTAGTAAAATTGATAAGGATATTTTATATAAATGTTATAAAACTTTTTACCACCCTTCTAATATGGTAATGGTTATTTCAGGAGATTTTGAACCTGAGAAGTTACTAGAAGAAGTTAAGAAAAGATTAATTACAAATAAACCAAGTGGAGAGATTAAAAGGATATATCCAGAAGAGCCAGATTCTATTGTTAAAAAAGAAGTGGTACAAAACTTAGAAGTTAGTATTCCTATGTATACTATAGGAATTAAAGATGTAGAAAATAATAATAAAGAAGATAAATCTTTTATTGTTAAAAAAGATATTGGGATAGACATTTTATTAAATCTTATTTTAGGTAGAAGTTCTAATCTTTACCAAGAATTATATAAAAATAGCATTATTTTTGGAGAACAGTCTTTAAGTTATGAGTTTGGTAAAGGTTATGCTCATATTTTAATTAGTGGCATTTCTAGTAACCCTAAAGAAGTATTTAATAAGTTTAAAGAAACAGTAAATAAACTAAAAAAAGAAGGTATAAATGAATCAGATTTCGAGAGAATTAAGAAAATGTGCTATGGTAATTATGTTAGAGAATATGATGATGTACAAAATGTGTCAAGGATGTTTTTAGCTGATTATTTTAAAGGTATTTGTAGTTTTGACTATTTAGAAAATATTGAGACTATAAATATCGAATATTTAAATCAATTGTTAAAAGATGTATTTAAAGAAGATAAAATGGTACTTTCTATTGTGGAAAATAAGCAGAAAAAGTAGATGAAAATTTTGTTTTTAAAACGGTATTTTTAATATAAATTTAAAAATGCCGTTTTTTCTTATTTTTATTTGTCGAATTTTCTGTTTTTCTGACGTACGAAAGTTGACAAAAAACATTGAAAATACTTGACTTAAGAATTTTTGTGTGTTAATTTATAATCATACGAAAGATAATAAATAAAAAGGAGAGATAAATATGTTAAATGATGAAATTTGTGTTTTAAGAGATAAATTAAATAAAAGTATTGAACAAGGCGATGATTATAATATAACTTATAAACTTAGTATTGAGTTAGATGAACTTATTGCCAAGTATTACAAACAAAACAAGAATAAATTAGTTTGTACTTAAAACCCTAGATAGGGTTTTTATTTTTTAAAAAAATAAAATAAGGAAAAACAATTAAAAAATGAATAAATAAATTAAAATATAATCTTAAAATAGTAGATATTCGTTATAAAATGTGGTAAACTATACTATATTAAAATATAATTATTATAGAAATTATATTTTGCATCGCTAAAAAAGGGACAAAAACAGAAAAGGTTGTGAGGAAATGGACACATTAGTATTAAAATTTGGAGGAAGTTCAGTAGCAGATAATATTAAATTAAATGTTGTTGCTGAAAAAATAATAAGTTTAAAAAAAGAAGCAAAAAATATAGTAGTAGTAGTATCAGCACAAGGAAAGACAACAGATAGACTAATAAAAGAGGCACAAGAACTATCTGCTGTGCCAAATGAAAGAGAAATGGATATGCTATTATCAACAGGAGAACAAGTAACAATATCAAAACTAAGTATATTGTTAAATAGGAAGGGTTGCAAAGCAATATCATTAACAGGTTGGCAAGCAGGAATCGAAACAAGTGCTATATATGGAAACGCTAGAATAGAAAATATATATGTAAAAAGAATAGAAGAAGAATTAGAAAAAGGAAATGTTGTAATAGTAGCAGGTTTCCAAGGAATAAATGAAAATAACGATATAACAACATTAGGAAGAGGTGGTTCAGATACAACAGCAGTTGCAATACAAGCAGCAATAAATGCAGATAAATGTTATATATTTTCAGATGTAGACGGAATATATTCTAGCGATCCTAATATGGTAACAATGGCAAAAAGGTTAGATGAAATAACATTTGATGAAATGCAAGAAGTAGCAGATGCGGGAGCAAAAGTATTACATAATAGATGTATACAAATAGGGAAAAAATTTGGAAATGATATAATTGCAAAATCTACTTTTACAGACGAAGGTGGAACTAGAGTATGTAAAGGAATAGAAACAAGTGAAGTAAAAAGTATAGTAAAAAATGATAATCTAATTACAGTAATAATGAATAATAAAAAAGGAGTAACACCAGAGCAAGGATATATTGTTTATAAAGCATTATTAGAACAAAACATAATAGTAGAGTGGTTTGAAAGAGATAGTGATTCTTTCAAATTCAGAATAAAAAAAGCAGAACTAAATAAAGTACAAGAATTATTAGATAGTAAATTTCCAGAATATGAAATAGTATTAGAAGATTTTGTTAAAATAACAATTGTGGGATATGGAATAACACAAGATAATACTATATTAAATCAGACAATGGACTTACTTAAAAAACATAATGTAGCAGTTATAAAAATAAGTCTAACACAATCAAAAATAGAAATTGTGGTAGATGAAATTAATGAAGAAACAGTTGATTTATTACATAAAAAATTAATAAAATAGAAGGAGAGAGAGTTTATGAAAGAAACTATTTTTAAAGGTTGTGGAACAGCAATCGCAACACCATTTACAGAAGAAGGAGTTAACTTTGAAGAATTCGGAAAACTTTTAGAAGACCAAGTAAAAGAAGGGGTAGACGCAATAATAGTTTGTGGAACTACTGGAGAATCATCAACAATGTCAGAACAAGAAAGAAAAGAAACAATAAAATTTGCAATTGAGAAGGTTGGGAAAAGAGTAAAAGTAATTGCAGGAACAGGAAGTAATAATACAAAATCAGCAATTGAGATGTCAAAATATGCTGAAAGTGTTGGAGCAGATGCCTTACTTGTTGTAACACCATATTATAACAAAACAACACAAAAAGGTTTAGTTGAGCATTATAAAGCAATTGCTAAAGAAGTAAGTTTACCAATTATAATGTATAGTGTAGCAAGTAGAACAGGTGTAAATATATCTCCTGAAACTTGTTTAGAATTATCTAAAATAGATAATATAGTAGCAATTAAAGAAGCAAGTGGAAACATATCACAAGTAGCAAAAATTGCAAGTATGTGTGGAGATAATTTAGATATTTATTCAGGAAATGATGATCAAATAATACCAGTATTATCACTTGGTGGAAAAGGTGTAATATCAGTATTATCAAATGTTATGCCAAAATATACAAGTGAAATGACACATAAATATTTTAATGGAGAGCAAGAAGAAGCGTGCAAAATGCAATTAGAAGTAATAGATTTAATAGACGCACTATTTTCAGAAGTAAACCCAATACCTGTAAAATACGCACTAAATTTAATGGGATATGATTTTGGAAAACCAAGACTTCCATTAATAGAATTATCAGATAAAAATAAAGAAAAAATGAAAGAAATTATGAAAAAACATAATTTAATAAAATAAAAAAGAAAAGGTGAAAGATATGAACGTATTAATAAATGGTGCAAGCGGAAAAATGGGAAATGAACTTTTAAGTGTTATAAAAGAAAATGAAGAATTTAATGTTGTATGTGGTGTAGATATAAAAGAAAGTTTAGAAGGAGAGTTTCCTATTTATTCTAAAATAGAAGATATAAAAGAAAAAGTAGATGTAATAATAGACTTTTCAGTACCTGTTGCAACATTTAAAATATTAAAATATGCTGTGGCAAATAAAGTACCAATTGTAATTGCGACAACAGGGTTTACAAAAGAAGAAATAGAACAAATAGAGGAATTTTCAAAAGAAATACCAATATTTAGAAGTTCTAATATGTCTTTTGATATAAACTTAATGGCAAAAATAGTAGCTGAAGTTGCAAAAGTTTTAAATAATACAGATATAGAAATAGTAGAAACACATCATAACAGAAAAATAGATGCACCAAGTGGGACTGCAATACTTTTAGCAAATGCAATAAATGATGTTTTAGATGAAAAGAAAGAATATAATTTTGAAAGATTACAAAAAAGAGAAAAAAGATCTAAAAATGAAATAGGGTTTTCATCAATAAGAGGTGGAAATATAGTAGGAGAACATAGTGTTAAATTCTTTGGTGAAAATGAAGAATTTGAAATAGCACATAAAGCATATTCTAGAAAAGTATTTGCAGAAGGAGCTCTTAAAGCTGCAAAATTTATTGTAACTAAAAAGACAGGTTTATATAATATGAACGATATATTTTAATAATAGAGAACCTAATTATTAATCAATAATAATTAGGTTTTTTCGACAAAAAATGTCGAAAATTGCGATGAAAAGTTTGGGAAAATTTAACAAAAAACTTGAACTTTGATTTTTTTTGTGATAATATATTTTTTACAAAAATAAAAAACGTTTTTTTATTTATTCAAAAAATTAATTCTAAACAAATTCGGCGAATAAATATAAATAATTAAATTATATATTTTTATATAAAAAAATTTATTTACTGAAATTTAAAATCCTATTTAGATTCCTTAAATGTTTAGAAAAAATAAACAAAACAAAGATAATAATTATAAAAGTCCAAGAAAATATAAGAAAAAAGAAGAAAATATGTGAAAAACAAATTAGAATAGCAATATTTACTAAAAAAGAAATTTGACTTTTACAGTAAAAGCAAATAAAATTTAAGGAGGAATAAGATTGGTAACAAAAAAGATTGAAAATTATGAAAAAATGGTAAAACAAGAAAACAAACAAAAAAGAAAAAATAATAAAAGATATTATAAAGTACACGATAGCATAATAAAAGAAATATTAATAGCAAAACAAGAATTAATATTCTTAATGAAAGATTTTATGAATATTAATCTGAATAAAAAAGATATAGAAAATTTCAATGGAGAATATAGGTTAAAAATAAATTTAAAAACAAGATTGTTAGATATAATATATAAAATAGATGAAGAAGAAGCTTTTATAACTGTAGAACATCAAAGTACAGTTGATTACAAAATGGGAGAAAGAATAAATGACCATATGGCAGCGATAATAAGTAGTAGAGAAGAACTAATGGTAAATAATAAAAATAGAAAAGCTCCAATAATATATCCAATAGTACTAAGTACAGCAAGAAAAATGTGGGATGCTCCACAGACAATAATACAATATGAAAGTAATAAATATAAACTACCAGCATTAACATATCCAAGATATAATTTAATAGATACAAACACATACACAGTAGATTTTTTGTTGGATAAAAGAACAGGAATAGCTCTTTGTATGGCATTTGAGAAAGTTAGAAATAAAAATGATTTAGAATATATAATTAAGAAATTAAAAAGATTTAAAAAATTAAATCATTGGGAAAAGAGAGCAATTAAAATAATATTACGAAAAATAGAAGGAGTAATTCCGTGGTTAGCAAAAGAATTAACAAAAGAAGAAATAATAAGATTAAAAAAAGAATTAATAAAAATAATTAATAGAGGAGGAGATTTTATGTCTAATTTTGAAAAAGCATTTAAAAAAATAATTGAAGAAGAAGCAAAAACAAGAGAGAGAAGAGGAACAACAAAGATAATAAAAGGTTTGTTAGCACAAAATGTTGATTATGAAATAATAATGAAAGCAACAGGAATAAGTAAAAAAGAGTTAGAGAAATTAAAATTACAAATGGTTTAATAAAAATTAAAAAAAATTCTTGACAAAAAAATATAAATTATGGTAAACTAAAAATGTATTAGGAGTGTATCTAGGAAATTTCCAAGCGGTACAGAGTAACAAAAGTTACTTACACTAGATAAGTAAGTAAAAAACCTTACTTTGAGGAGTCTTAAACAAGATTTTTCAAAGTGAGGTTTTTTAGATTTAAAGGGGGAAGTTTAATTGGATAAAGTAGAAGAAATTTTAGAAAATTATTATAACCAAGGAAAAGAGAAAGAAAGACTAGTTAAAGATAAAGCACATATGGTAGAGTTTTTAACAACTGTAAGGTATATAGATAAATATCTAAAAAAGGAAGATAGAATTTTAGATATAGGAGCAGGAACAGGTATATATTCGCTTTATTATGCTAAAAAAGGTTATAAAGTAGATGCAATAGAACTAACAAATGCAAATATAGAAGAATTTAAGAAAAATATTACAAGAGAAATGGATATTAAATTAGAAAAAGGAAATGCTTTAGATTTAAGTAAGTATAAAGATAATACATTTGATATAACATTATTACTTCGGACCAATATACCATTTGTTTAGCATAGAAGAAAAGAAAAAAGCAATTGAGGAAGCAATAAGAGTTACAAAGAAACAAGGAAAGATATTTATTGTATATATAACAAATGAAGCTGTAATAATTACATATGGCTTAAAAAAAGGAAATATGCTTAAATTAAAAGAAGTATGTGATGAAAATTACAAAGTAAAAGAAATACCAGAAGAAATATTCTCAGTAAATTATGTGGAAGAATTTAATAAAATAATTAAAAATTTTCCAGTTAAGGTTTTAAATGAAGTAGCAGTAGAAGGTTTGTCAGAATATCTAATGGAATATATAAATGAATTATCAGAAGAAGAATATAAAATATGGCTAGATTACCATTTTAAGAATTGTGAAAGAAAAGATTTAATAGGTTATAGTAGCCACGTAATGTGTATATGTGAAAAATAGGGGGAATTTATTATGTCAAAATTAGTATTAATAACAGGACCACAAGCAGTTGGTAAAATGACAGTTGGGCAAGAGCTAACAAAAATAACAAATTTAAAATTATTCCATAATCATATGTCAATAGATTTAGTATCAAACTTTTTTAGTTATGGAACAGAAATAGGTAGAAATCTAGTTACAAAAATCAGGATGGAAATATTAGAAGCAGTAGCTAAAAGTGATTTAGAAGGAATAATTTTTACAGTAGTAATGGCGTATGATTGCGAAGAAGATGTAGAACAAATGGAAAAAATGAAAAACTTATTTAAAGAAAATAATGGAGAAGTATATTATATAGAACTACAAGCACCATTAGAAATAAGAATGGAAAGAAACAAAACTGAAAATAGGAAAAGACATAAACCTTCTAAAAGAGATGAAGAATTTAGTGAAAGATTATTACTAAGGTCTGATATTGCTTTTAGAACTGAATCAGAAGAAGGAGAAGTCAGAGAAAAGAATTATTTAAAAATAGATAATACAAATATATCAGCAAAAGAAGTAGCAAAAATAATTAAAGAAAAATTTAATTTATAAAGGTGTGATGATTATGATTAGATATTATGAAAAAGAAGACATAAAACAAATAGCAAAAATAATTGATGAAGATTGGAAAATAGCATACAAAGGAATAGTTGATATAGATTATTTAAAAAATTTAAATTATAAAGATAGAGAGAAAAGGATAAGAGAAAAATATCAGAAAGAAAAATCAATTGTGTATGTAGAAGATAACATTGTAAAAGGTTATTGTAGATTTGGAAAAAATAGAGAAGGAGAAAACATAGGAGAAATAATTGCTCTATATATTAAAAATGAATTTAGAAGATGTGGGATAGGTAAAAAGCTAGTAGAAAAAGCAAAAGAGATATTAAAAGAAAGAGGATATAAAGAAATGATTATTTGGTGCTTAAAAGAAAATAGAGTAGGAAGAAATTTTTACGAAAAACAAGGTGGCATTTTATATAAAGAAAGAAAATTCAAAATAGGCAATAAGGATTATGAAGAAGTAAGTTATAAATATAAATTATAGGAGATGATAAAATTGAAAATTAGAAATGTGAAAAAAGAAGATGAAAAAGAAGTAATAAAAATATTACTTGATATGCAAAAATTACATATAAAGGGAAGAAAAGATATTTTTAAAAAAGAAAATTTTAAAATAGCAAAAGAAGAGTTTTTAAATGTTTTAAATAGTAATAAAAAAGAAATGATTGTAGCAATAGACAAAAACGACAAAGTAAGAGGTTTATCCTATTGTTTCTATTAAAAATATAGAAAATCATATAAATCTTAAAAATAGTAAAATTTTTACTGTAGAAAAAATAGGAGTAGATAAAAATTTTAGAAGAAATGGATATGGAAGAATTTTAATTAGTGAAATAAAGAAAAAAGCCAAAAAAGAAGATTGTAATAGGATAGAACTTACTTGTTGGAGTTTTAATAAAAATGCAATTAAGTTTTATGAAAAAATGGGTATAAAAGTTCAAAAATTAACAATGGAAATGAAAGTATAAGGAGGAATTGTTATGTATTTTAAAAAATTAGTAGGAGAAAATATATACTTATCACCAATTAGTGTAGAAGATGTGGAAAACTATACAA
>CALXEY010000052.1 GCA_944387455.1 uncultured Clostridia bacterium | reverse complement strand
GCTACTGCAAGCACCATTGCAACTGATAAATATGTTTGATACATACCCATTGCAAAAGCTAAAAACATACCTGCTAAGAAAATTATACTCTTACTTTTTTCAAACTTTTTAACTAAAAATACAGACATTGTAGCAAATAACATACCTAATATATAAGCATCTGAACAATAGAAAAATGTTAGTGTTGCAGAAATATTTGGTGCTACTGCAAATACAATTGCTGTTATATATTTTAAATATTTGTTTTTTATATCTAATGTTTTTATAACTAAAACTGCTGTTATTGCAAGTAATAATGTACTAATTATTGTAACTAATATGGGTGATACTATATTTCCTTTAATTCCTTGTATAAAATCTAAACCAAATCTTAAAAGCATAGCTTCCCAAATGTCTGCTTGGTGATATGTACTATCTATTAAAGTATCTGGTCCTGTTATAATTAAAGCATATAATTGGAAATGCACTATTAAAGAAGTTATTATAGTTATTAAAATAACATTTCTTGTTTCCTTATCATTATATAAATTAATTAACTTTTGTTTTACTTTTTCTATTTTAAAAACCTCTTTCCTTTTATTTATTCATTTATCCAATTAATAATTTCTTCATCTGTTTCATTACCTAAAATTCTTTTTCCTTGTTTCCAGTTATAATTTGGATATGTTTTCTTTAAATCATTTTCACAATAAGGCATACCAGAACCACCTGATGTACAAAATGGTATTAAATTTTTTCCAGAAAAATCTTTACTTTCTATAAAAGTATTTACAACAGTTGGAGCAACTCCCCACCAAATAGGAAAACCTATTAGAATTGTATCATAATTACTAATATCTAAATTATTTTCTTTTATTTCTGGTCTAGAAGATCTATTTTGCATTTCAACAGATGACCTAGATTGTTTATTTCTCCAATCTAAATCTTCTCTTGTATATTTTTCTTTAGGCTCAATCTCAAACAAATCACCATTAACTATTTTTGAAATTCTCTCTGCTTCAGCTTTAGTTACCCCGCTTGCTGAAAAATAAGTTATTAATATATTACTCATAATAACATCATCTCCTAAAATTTTTTCTTTATTTTGTATTTTCTATTTATTTATATCACTTTTTAATATCTCTATCAATAGTTTTTACTTATTTTTAAATCTCAAGCATTAAATTAGATTCTTCTATTACTTTTTGTAATTCTTCTTTTCCTAAACTTCTTATTTTGTTTACATTTGTTTTAGTATAGTAAACTTTTATTTTTTCCTTACAATCTTCTATATCTTTACTTTTATTTATTGTTATTTCTGTATTAAAGCTAGTATTATTACCATTATTTAACTCAGCCATACTATCCCAAGATTCATAATGGCTTTTTATTTTATTTTGTAGTAACATTTTTCCATTTATAAATATTAGAGTTTCATCATCTATATTAATATATTCTGAATATAATGTAACTAAACTAATTCCATTAAAAGAACATATAATATCTTCGTTATTTTTTTCACATTTTATCAATCTATTATCATACTCCAACGTTACTTCGAAATTTCTGTATATAATATTTTTTATTAATAATAATATCGAAAATATTATTATAATTGTTAGAACTATAATTATTTTATTTTTAACTTTTTTATTCTTTTCTGATTCTTTTGCTATATTAATAATATTTTCATTTGCTTTTTCTTTGTATTCTCCTTCTTCTAATTTTTCACCACTTAATAATTCGTTTACAGTAATTCCAAGATATTCACATAACTCTAGCATAATAGAAGCATCTGGCATACCTCTTCCCGTTTCCCATTTAGAAATAGCTTTATTAGAAATATTTAATTTTTCAGCAAGCTCGCTTTGTGTAAGTTTTTTGTCTCTTCTACATTTTGCTATAAATTTTCCTATTTTTTCTTGATTCATAATTGTTTCCTCCTTTATTTTTTCTATAATATAACCCAATTTTTTAAAACTTTAAACTTCTTTTAAGTAGATTTTCTTGTTTTTTAATCTACTATTAGTAGAATTTCATATAAATTAAAAAGAATATTATTAAAATAACAATATTCTTTTTATTATTTTATAATTTTATTAAATTTTTAATATTTCCTATTAAATATAAAGGAATATTTATTAACCAATCTTCTTTTCTATAATCTTTCATAGAAGTTCTAATATTTATTTTTGTATTGTATTTTTGTACAAATGATTTTAAACTTTTTGCTTGCAAGTTTTCACTTGCTTTAACTTCTATTGGTATATTATTATTTTCTAATTGTGTAATATAATCTATCTCAGACTCTCCCTTTTCTGCTGACCAATAAAATATTGAAGTATTAATATTTGATTTTAACTCTTCTAAAACATATTGTTCAGTAAGAGAACCTTTAAACTCAATAAAAATTTTATTTCCTTCTAAAATTGTTATTGGGTCTATTTCTGCTTTAGCACAAAGTAAACCTACATCTAACAAATATAATTTAAAAGCACTAAAATCTTGATATGCTGATAATGGAATTTTACAATCTTTTACTCTATTTACTTGATATATTAAACCACTATCTATAAGCCAAGACAATGCACGCTCGTATTCTCTTGCTCTAGCCCCCTCTTTAACTAAACCATATATAAATTTTTTATTTTCTTTGGCTAATTGTGTTGGTATATTGTTCCATAATTGCCTAATTCTAGGAACAATTTCATTAGGTGCGTGTTTTGAAAAATCTTGTTCATATGCTGTAAGTAAAGTATTTTGTATTCTTCTTACATCAATAAAATCTTTTTTCTCTACATAGCTTTCTACAACTTCTGGCATTCCACCAATAAACATATATTGCCTTAAATAATCTTTTAGCTTATCTGAAAACACCTTTATTAATTCCATATCATTGCTATTAATTAAGTCAACTAAATTTTTTTCACCTAAAGCAATTAAAAATTCTGAAAAGTTTAAAGGGTAAATATCCATAAAATCTACTTTTCCAACTGGAAATGATGTACCTTCGTGCATTGCAACTCCAAGCAAAGACCCTGCTGCTACTATATGATATTCTCTTGCATTTTCACAAAAATATTTTAAAGACTTTAATGCTTTTGGTACTTCCTGAACTTCATCAAATATTATTAAAGTATTTTCTGGTTCAATATTGACGCCTGATTCTAATTTTAAACCTTGTAAAATTCTTTTAATATCAAAATCTCCAGAAAATAATTGTTCCATTTTTTCATTATCATCTAGATTTATATACGCACATTTTTCATATTCATTTTCTCCAAATTCTTTCATAAGCCAAGTTTTTCCTACTTGTCTTGCACCTCTTAATATTAAAGGTTTTCTGTCTTTGGAATTTTTCCATTTTTTTAAGTCTTCTATTTTATACCTATACAATTTTATCACCTCATATACATTATAGCTCAAAAAGGCACAAAAGTCAAACGATTTTTGTGATGTACTTACACATTTTTCGTACGACTTTTGTGATTATAATACACGTTTTTCAAAGGACTTTTTAACTGATTCGATAATGCCCTATTATAGATTTTTGTTTTTCATATAATTCTAAAACATCTTCTTCATAATTTATTTGAAATGGGTTTGAGTGATGGTATAAATATGGAATACCTTTTTTATTTCTTTTATCAGAAACTATACCAATATGACCTTTAAAAACTACAATATCTCCTCCTTGCCACTCTTCTATTTTTGATAAATCTGTTGTTAGTGATATGTTGTTATTTTTAAAATAAACATTTAAGTTTATAACTCTTCTAAAATCTATGTTTTTATCAGTTACATCAATATCATATTTTTCTTTATTTTTTATAATATCATTATTTACAAGTTCCATTAAATCATATCCAGCATTTTTAAGACCAAATGCAACAACATCAGTACATACACCGTATTCATCATTTGGATAACCTGTATCATAATACTTACTTTTATATTTAGGTCTTCTCTTAACGTAATTTTTCACATTAAGTAATATATCTGTCTGATCATCCATATTATCATTATCCTTGTCTACATTACTTATATACGTTTCTATACCAAAATAACTATTATCATATTTCTTATGTGGAATTATTTTTAAAATATATAGAATAATTACAATAATAAACATAGTAACAATAGTTATAATAGAAATAACAATTCTTTTTTTCACACTATCACCTATCAATTTGAGAATTTGCGGGACACCCATTTTTTGTCTCACTTAAAATATTTTTACTTCATTTCCATTATCTTTAATTATATTTATTAAATCATCAGTTTTTATCCATATAGTTGCAGTATTATCATTTGGGTGTACTCCTAAAAACTTTGGTTCTTCTAAAAATTCTTTATCTAGATAGAATTTTACTATATTGTCTTTATCATTTAATATACCAAAAGGTGTAACTGCTCCTGGAATTAATTTCATAATTTTCATTAAATCTTCCTTTGAAGCAAAACTTAAACGTCTAGTATTATTTTTTAAACTGAATTCTTTTAAATCTATTCTCTTATTTCCTTTTACAGTTATTAAATAATAATTTTTCTTTTTATCATCACGAACAAAAAGATTTTTTGCATCTTGATTAGGATATGGTATGTCAATTTCTGAAGCTTCTTCCATATTATAAACAGCTTTATGGTTTGTTATTTCATAAGATATATTTTTTTCATTTAAATAATTATATATTTCTTGTTTATCCAACTTTTTACTCTTCCCTTCTTATATACTTTTATTCATCATTTAAGAAATTCATAACTAAAACTATGATTACTGTTTCACTTTGAATTGTTGCAAAATTTACAACAGTTCAGTTTTTTTATTTTTCTATATATTTTTTAAAATGAGACAAAAAAAGGCTGTCCCCATTTGTCTCATACTCTTAATTTAAATGTTTTTGGTGCATATTTGTATGCTATTAATAATGATATTAAACTATATGCTATGCAAAATACTATTGTTGCAATTCCAAATGTGAATATTGGCATTTTTATTTGTATCATATACCAACTAACAATATAAGTTAAACCTTGAACTGCTTTATATGTACTACTTTTCATTTCAGTGTTTACATTATATGGTTGTAATAAATAATACATTACCAAATAATGTACTGAAAAGAATATACTCATTGCTATAATTGATACAAATAAAATTAAATAATTTATATGGTTATCTGTTCCACCTGATAAATATAATAATAATGCTAGTCCTCCACCTATAAGAAATGCTGGTAATAAATTTATTGTTATTAATGTTTTTAGTCTTTCTTTAAACATACCTAATATTACTTTTGGTGTTCTATATATTCTATATGTTAACATACTATGGTCACAGTTCATAAACATTGCTGTTGTAACAGTAGAGCTTCTATTTATTAAATACATAACAAATACAAAATAAGGTAAATATACAAGTAAAAAATTATTTGTTTTAGTTTTAAAATCTTCATTTATTGTTATTCCAATTATCATTGCTATAATTAATATTAATATAACTACTGATTGTTTTTTTACTGCTTCTGTTAATATCTTTTTATGTCTTTTTACAAATAATTCGTGGAAATATGCAAAACCTTTCTTTTTACTTGTATATTTCTTATCTAGTTCTATCTGTTTTAAACTATTGTCTTTTATAGGTTGTGTTCCATTTACTTTTTCTTGTATATATACATTTGTTTCTGTTAATATTTGTTTATACATTTTTCTATAATCTTTAAAATTATGTATTTTTACTAAACTATATATTCCAAGTATCATAGCAATTACAAATACACATAAGAATATTATACTATTTATTGTAACATTAATTGCAGGTAAACCATAAGCAAGTAACAAACATATTCCTACAAAACTCCATACAAATTTTGTTGGTAAATTCTCGCTTATTGCTGTATTTGTCTTTTTAAATTTATATAAGCAAAGATTCATTACAATTAATTTTATAGCTAAAACAAAAAATGGTAATAATATTCCAAGTAGTAATGGAACGCCTACAATTCTTCCAAAAAGTATTGTAAATGGTAAAAAGCCTATTACTAATTTTATTAATTGATAATAATAATTAGATAGTCCATATTTCCTAGCATTTATATTCATTAATACAATTGCATAATATTTATCTTTTGAAGGGTTTAACATATATGTATTTAAAACCCCACCTGCTAAAGTTAGAAAAGTAAATAGATGTAAGAAAATATCTGCTCCATTTCCATTATACCAAGATAATGGCCCAAATATCATTGCTGCAATATATATAATTTTTCCTATAAAAATACTTATTATTTCCCATAAAATACTAATTATATTTGCAAATATTTTTAAACCTTTATTTTTATATAAACTATTTGGTAATATTCTTTTTATTAAAGGTAATTGTTTGATAGAATATATAATACTATTTGTTCTATATGTATTTTGTAATTTAAAGGAAGTTATAAATGTTTCTAGCATTTTAATTTTCCTCCTTTAACGCTTCTATTATTTTATTTTTTAGATGTTCATTATCTAGATTATTTTTATCTATTTCTTCTAATATTCCTTTATTTAATATAACTATTTCATCACATAAATCTAGTGCTAGTTCCATTATATGTGTTGAGAAAATTATAATATGGTCTTTTTTTATTTCTCTTAACATTTGTTTCATTTCTTCTGCAACTACAACGTCAAAAGATGTTAATGGCTCATCTAATAATAATACATTTGGGCTTGCTATTATATTTACAAGCATTTGCATTTTATTTTTCATACCGTGTGAGTAATCTTTTAATAGTCTATCTCTATCTTCTTTTTCTATTTTCATAAAATCAAAATACTCATCTATTGTTTTTTCATTTTTAATTCTTTTTTTATTTATATCTATAAAGAATTTTAGAAACTCTCTTGCTGTTAGAAATTCTGGTACATTTGGTGTTGATAATACATAACCTATATCTTCTGCTTCCATTTTTCTTTGTTTTCCATTATCTTCTATGAAAAACTCTCCTGCATCTATATTTAAATCTTCATTTAAACAATTAAAAAATGTTGTTTTTCCTGCTCCATTTCTTCCAAGTAGCCCATAAATTTTTCCTTTTTCAAATTCAAAGTTTATATCTTTTAATACTTCTTTTTTCTCAAAGTTCTTTTTTAGATTTTTTACTACTAATTTCATAACGTTTTCCTTTCTATGTTTAATATTTGCATTACTTTTTCATAATAACATATAATGATATAAATTTCTACTATTTGACTATATGTTTTATTATTTATTTAATACAATATCAAACTCTATATATTCATCATCATTTTTTACGCTAATTTTACCATTATGTAGCTCAATAATTTCTTTTGTTATTGCTAAACCTAAACCAGCACCACCTGTTGTACTTGTTCTTGATTCATCTCCTCTATAGAACTTTTCAAAAATCTTTTCTAATTTATAATCTGGTATTTTATCACCTTTATTTCTAAAAGTTATATACAAATTATCTAATTCTTCTTTAACATTTATTTCTATAGTAGTATTTTTATAACTATAACTAATAGCATTTTTTAATAAATTTCCAAATGCTCTTGCAAGTTTATCTCCGTCTCCTAAGTAATTTACTTTATCTTTTGCATTTAACACACATTTTAAATTGTTTTTTTCAAGCATTGGATAGCACTCATCTATTAACTGTTTTAATAAATATGTTATATTTATTTCTGTTTTATTTATAGGCATTGTATGTAAATTATATCTTGTAATATCAAAAAACTGATTTGTAAGTTCCTCTACTCTTAATGATTTTTCTAATGCTATTTTAATATATTTTTCTTGTAATTCTCTTGAAATACTTTTTTCATCGTTTAAAAGTGTTAAATATCCAATAATAGATGTAAGTGGTGTTTTTAAATCGTGTGCCATATACATTATCAAGTCATTTTTCTTATTTTCAGCTTCTTTTGCATTGTTTTTACTTGTTATATAATCATTTTTTATATCATTTAATTTTTCTGTAAATTCATTTACTTCACTTGGTAATTTTATTGTTTCATTATTTTCTTTTAATATTAAATCTAATGAGTTATATACTTCATTTATATTATCTACATATTTTGATATAAATTTATAAATTATAACTGCTAAAACTATTCCAATATACATATAAACAACTACATCTCTGTTATAAACTATCCAACTATATAAATCATAATTTAATCTATAAACCATATCAGATAATGCGCTTTCAAAAAATAATGCAATTATAAAATAAACTATAATAGAAATTATTGTAGCAACAATTAAATTTCCTAATAAACCTATGAATAATTTTAATTTTTTCTTTGTTAAATTACTAATTTTCAATTTTTCCCTCCTACTCAAATTTATATCCTACTCCCCAAACTGTTTTTATAAATTTTGGCTTTTTTGTATCTTCTCCTAACTTTTCTCTTATTCTTCTTATATGTACCATTACTGTATTATTACTATCAAAATATTTTTCCTTCCATACTTTTTCAAATAATTCTTCTGAACTTATCACTTTTCCTTTGTTTGTAATTAAATACATTAATATGTCGAATTCTATTGGAGTTAAATCGATTTCTCTATCATATAACAAGCATTTATGTTCTTTTTTATTTATAACTAAGCCTCTTTCCTCAATAATATCTTCTGTTTTTATATCATTATTATATTTAGTATATCTTCTTAAAGCTGATTTAACCCTTGCAACTAGTTCTAAAGGGTTAAAAGGTTTTGTTATATAATCATCTGCTCCTAAAGTTAAGCCTTTTATCTTATCATTATCTTCTATTTTTGCAGTAAGCATTATAATTGGGAAATTAAAACCTTTATCTCGTATGTATTTACAAATTTCAAAACCATTTTTTCCTTGTATCATAACATCTAAAATTGCTAAATCTAAAGGTGTTGTATCTATACAATTTATTGCTTCTCTTGATGTATAAAACTTATAAACATTATAATTTTCATTTTGTAAATATACCTCAACTAAATCTGCTATTTCTTTTTCATCATCTAATATTAAGATATTCATTTTGCTTCCTCCTTGTAAGATTATAGCACAAGAATTTACATTTTTCATTACTTCGGAAGTATTGTAAGAAAAATTTAAGAATTTGTTAAGGCTATGTTAAAACCTTAAAATATAAAACTATTTATAATGATTTTAAAAGGAGGCTTTTAATATGGTTAAAACAAAAAGTAAGAAATTAAATAAAAAAAGAGTTATAATTTTTATTTTGTTTATAATTATTATATTATATTTAACTTTTAATTTTTTAGAAAATACTAATTTATTTAATGAATTAAATAGTAATTTAAACTTTTCTAATATTGTAGGTTATAGAGTAATTAAATTAGATGATAACCCTAATTATTCTGGTATAGGACAAGAAAAAGTAAAAAACAAAGACGGTTATTTTACAACATTTACAACTGAAGATAATTATAAAAAAACATACAAAGAATACAAGCAAAATGGTAGTTCTTCTTGGGCAAATAATGAATATTGGGGTGGAACAATGGCTGAAAATGGTTGTGGAATCACTGTTATGGCAATTATCTTAAGTGGATATGGTAAAGATTATACACCAGAAGATTTAAGAGAAAAATATTACCCTGTAATGAATTATGAAAAAATGTCTAGCGAATTATCTAATACATTTGGAATTAAAAATTCTGATTTTTATTATGATGAAAGTCATTTATCAAATGAATCTATAACCCGCCATTTACAATCTAACAGACCAATTATTGTTTGTGTTTGGAATAACGAAAAAAATAATCGTTGGACTACTGCCTCACATTATATGGTACTTTTAGCAACAGACAATGATAATATGGTTTATGTGTCAAACCCAAACGGTTTAGAAAATGACAGTAAAAGTTCTGGTTGGTATGATATTAATGAAATTACCCCTTATCTTGCAAAAGCGTTGTATATAGAAGATTACAAATAAAGGAGGGATATTCCCTCCTAAAACTATTTTGCTTAGTTATCTTCTTTCTATTTCTCTTTTAATCTCTTTATTATTTTGTAATATCCAATAGTCTGTAATAACAAGAACTGCGATAGGAAAAATAACTAAAATTGGCATAGTAAAACCAGCAGCTAATGTTACTAAAAGTAAGAATAGACTTCGTACAATTATTCTTTTTTGATTTATTTTTAATTGTTCTTCTAGCTGACTAATTGTCATCTGATATAATTCTATTCCATTATAAGATAATTTTCTGTTCATATTTTTCTCCTTAAAAATATTAATTTAATTTTTGTTCTTACATTTATTATAAGATTATAGGTTATTCTTCTTTATTTTTGTATATTTTATATGCAATTTTATAAGATATAAAATACATAATTATTGTGCTTATAACTAATATCCATATTCCAAATTTAGTTAAAAAAATGTTTATCATTTCCATATCAATATTTATATTTGTTTTATTTATTAAAAAATATATTCCTCCAAGTATAGCAACTATAATAAGCACTAATATAAACATCTGAATTCTTCCCTTTTCTGCTCCCCATTTATACATACTAGGAATTTGAACTGCTTGTAAGAAAGATATTGCAAATATACCTCCCATTGTTGCTATAATTAAACTTCTATAATCAAGATTTATTATGTTTTCAGGTCTTAAATAATTCATAATATTTACAACTATTACAGTTAGTATTATTCCTAATATTCCGCCTAGTATAGTTGCTCCTATTGTTAAAATATATTTTTCTCTTACTAATTCTTTTCTGCTAGCTGGTAATGTTAAAACATATCTATTTGCTTTTGATATTTCATCATAACTAAAAGTAGAAAGAGAAATCATACCTAC
>CALXEY010000051.1 GCA_944387455.1 uncultured Clostridia bacterium | reverse complement strand
GAAGAAACAGCAAAAGCTGGAGAAGAAACAAAATTTGGATATTACGACCAAACAATAGTAGATGGAGTAATCACAAATACATTTAACCCAAGTAAAGTTCACGAAACAACAACATTTACAGCTGAAAAGAAATTTGCAAATATGGAAAGCGATGCGGCACAAGCAAATAAACTAACAGGAGTAATGGTAACATTAAAACCAACAGGAACTCAACAAGAGTTAAATGAAGGAAATAATTGGTCATATACATTTGAAGACTTACCAGTATATGATGAAAGCGGAAGCAGAATTAATTATGAAGTAGAAGAAACAGCAAAAGCTGGAGAAGAAACAAAATTTGGATATTACGACCAAACAATAGTAGATGGAGTAATCACAAACACATTTAACCCAAGCAATGTTAATGAAAAAACATCAATTAATGTATCAAAAACTTGGAACGGTATTGATAATGCAGCAGCACAAGCACATAAAGTAACTGGAATTACAGTAACATTAACTGGAGCTGAAAAAGAACCAATAAGATTAAATGAAGGAAATAATTGGAAAGGTGAATTTACAGACTTACCAGTATATGATAAAGACGGAAATAGAATAGTATATACTTTATCAGAACAAGCAACAGTTGAATCAGAACAAGCAACATTAGATAAATATTATACATCTAGTCAACCAGTACAAGGACAATTTGTAAATACATTTAACCCAACTGCTGTAGATGATACAGTAACAGTTTCAGGAACAAAAACTTGGAACGATGCTAACAATGTTGATGGAGCTAGACCAACAGAAGTAAGAGTAACATTAATGAAAGTAATGGCTAATGGTCAACAAGCAGTAGTTTCTGGTGTAGAACCTAAAACAGTAAACGAATCAACAGGCTGGAGATATGAATTTACAAACTTACCAAAATATGATGCTGAAGGTAAAGAAATACAATATACAGTAATGGAAAATGAAGTACCTAAATATACACCTAATCCTACTATAGATAAAAACAACAAATATATTGTAAATATTGAAAATACACGTGAAGTAGAACATATTAAAGCTACAAAAACTGTTTCTGGAGTTAAACCAGCAGGTAGTCAAACAGGAGACTTTACAGCAATAAATCCAGATGTATATGGTGTAGAAATAGGAGATACAGTTAAATATACAATTGTTGTAAGAAATAATGGTAATACAGACTTAGAAGACTTCAAAATTTTCGATGATAAGAAAGTAACTTTAGTAAGTATTAGTGCACCAGATATGGATACTAGCAAAGTTGAATTAAGAGAATATGAAGCAAATACAAACTTAGTTGAAGGACTAACAGGAAAATTAGCAGCAGGAGAAGAAATAAGGTTAGAAGTTACATATTTAGTTGAAAACAATGCAGATATTCAAAATAAAACACAATTAACTAATAAAGTAATAGCATTTGCAGGTGATTCAAATACAGAAGAACCAGAAGAAACAATTCAAATAACTAGAATACCAAGAGCAGAAATTGAAAAAACATCTGTAAAAGTAAATGACAGAGAAATAACAGATGCAGATAGAAAAGACGGAGTAGCAGATGTAAAAGTTAATGTTGGAAATGTAATAACATATGATATCGTTGTTAGAAACACAGGAAATACAACATTAAATAATGTTAAAGTTACAGATAACAAGAAAGTAACATTTGTTGACGGAGAAAGAGAATTATTAGGAAATAATGGAATTACTCTTGAACCAGGAGAAACAAAGACAGTTACAGTAAGTTATAAAGTAACAGTAGCTGACATTAATGACAATAATGATTTAGTTGAAAATATTGCAACAGTAACAGGAAAAGATAATGAAGGAAAAGATATTCCAAAAGACGAAGATAATGATTTAGTTACTGAAACAGAAGTAAATCCTAATATTACAGTTGTTAAGGGAAGCAATAAAGAAGGAAAAACTTTAGAGTATAACGATGAAATAATATATACTATTACTGCAACAAATAATTCTGCAAAAGACGGAACAGTAAAAATTGTAGATAGTAAGTTAAAAGAAGCAATTGATGCAGGATATGTTTCAAGACCATCTAGAATAACAGTTAACGAAAATACAACATTAGGTGGAGATACTTCAAGAACAGTATCTGTTGATGATTTAGCAAATGGAGTAGATGTAAAAGTAGCTGGAAATGACAGTGCAACAATCACATTTATAGTAAAAGTTACAGCAAAACCAGGAACTGATATAATGAACTCAATAACTGTACCAGAAGGAGGAAACCCAGGAGATAATACAGAAGTTACAAACGACGTTGAAAAAACTATTACAACTAATACATATTCACAACAAATAAAAGCAAAGAACATCGTATTAGTACTTGACCTATCTTCAAGTATGAATAATGAAGTTGGATGGGGATGGAATCCTCCAACAAGATTAGATCTTGCTAAAGATGCTATAAGAGATTTCGTTGAAAATATTTATGCAGAAGGTAATGGAGAAGACGTAGAAATAAGAGTTGTAACATTTAACTGGGGTTCAGAAGAACAATTCATACATTCAGGATATTATAATTGGGGTCAAGACCTTTCAATGGTTGGAGCAAAATTCTATACAGCAATTAACAGTTCAAATTATCAACAAAAATTAAATAGCATAGATAGCATAAAGATTCCAGAAAATATGTCAACTGATATTACAGCAGGAATTGACAAAGCAAGAAACGAGTTAAATAACTTTACAAATAAAAATAATGATAATGTTGTAATATTCTTAGGAGATGGAAAACCAGATAAATATACAGGAGATACAAATGGGGATGCAAATAATGCAGCTGGATTATTAAAAGATTCAGCAACATTATACACAATAGGTTTTGGTATGGATAATGAAGGTGAAGGCTTATTAAGAGATATGGCATCAAGAGACGAAGAAACAAAGAAAAAATTATTCTATTCAGCAAATGATAGAGATAGTTTAATAAATTCATTTGATGCTATTACATCAGAAGCAAGCAAAATACCAGATGTTGATACTGAACAAAGTAAAGACGGTATAGTAACTATTCAATTAGAAAAAGAATTAGCAGAAGATCAAAAAGTTACTGTAACAGTAAATGGAAGACCAACAGAATATAGTTATGACCAACTATATAGAGAGGGAATAACATATAATAGTCAAGCTAAGACATTAACTTGGGATATTACAGGTTATGATGCAGGTGCAGAGTTAACAATATCTTATGTATTAGCAAAATAAGTTTAACTAACAAAATAAGGTCTTATGACCTTATTTTGTTGATAAAAAAGGGTGATGATTAATTGAAAAAAGCAAAACATGGAAAACACAGTATAGAGGAAGAAAAAAGTAAATCAAATAGAAAAATAAATAAAAAAATAATTTATGCTTTAATTGCTATATTAGTCGTTGGAATAGTTGTTGCGGCAATAATATTTGGAGTAAATCGTATAGAAGGAATAAAGTTAGGGAATATATTTGAACAAAAAGAAGTTCAAATTACAACTGAAGAAAATAAGTCAGAAGAATTTGCTAAAGAAAAAGAATTCTTAGGGCTAAAATTCCAAAATATTTCTCTTAAAAGGGAAAACGGAATAACATTTTTTTCAGCAGATGTAACAAATGTTACAGAGACTAAATTTGAAGAAAAAGATGTAAAAATCATATTTCAAAATGAAAGTGCAGAACAACTAGCAAGCCTTGTAACAAAAATGAAATCAATTGAACCAAATGAAACTATTAAATTTGAAGCAGCAACATCAGTAGATTTACTAAATTCTTATACATTTGTAATAGAATAAAAATAAAATAGAGTTTGTGTAAGAACAAACTCTATTTTAAACTTTATATATATCATATTCAATTATAAACTAAACCATAATATTTGCAAAAGTTAAGAATAGGGCATACAATAATGTTTTCCAAGAAATACGAATAGTTTTTCTTGTAGCTCTTTTAATTACTGTTAACCTATGTTCTTTTCTTACAGTTAAAGCCATACAGCTTGCAACTGGTCTGTAATCTTCTTGTGTATTCATTATAATCAACTCCTTAATCTTGTGTAACTTAAAAGCTTAACCTTTGTGTAAAATTTCTAACTATAATTTGATTATAAGACAAAAAAAATCATTTGTCAACACTTTTGTAACAATTTTGTAATATTTTTGTAACAAAAAAGATATAAAAATGTAAAATTTGGTAAAAAACTATGAATTTTTATAAATTTTTGGTATAATAAAAAAGGAAATTTTAAGGTAGGAGATTTTAATGTTTAATATAGAAGAAGAATTAAAAAAGCTTCCAAATAAGCCAGGTGTCTACGTTATGAGAGATAAAGAAGATACTATAATATATGTTGGAAAAGCAGTTTCTTTAAAAAATAGAGTTAGACAATACTTTAGAAAGACAAATAAAACAGAAAGAATAAAAAAAATGGTAAGTTTAATAGACCATTTTGAGTATATTGTAGTAGATAATGAGGCAGAAGCATTAATATTAGAGTGTAATTTAATAAAGAAAAATAGACCCAAATTTAATGTTTTACTAAAAGATGATAAAACATATCCATATATAAAAATAGATATGAAGAGTGATTTTCCAGGTGTGTTTATGACAAGAAGAGTGGTAAATGACGGATCTAAATATTTTGGACCATATGCAAACCCAGGTAGTTGTAAGGAAATGATAGACTTTATAAAACAAAAATATAAAATACGTCAATGTAGAACATTAAAAGAAAGAACAAGACCTTGTTTAAATTACCATATAGGAAGATGTCTAGCTCCTTGTATGGGTTATGTAACAAAAGAAGAATATAGAAAACAAATAGACGAAATAATAGACTTATTAGAAGGAAAAGTTGATAAAATAATAAAAGAACTAAAAGAAGAAATGGAAGAAGCATCTAAAAAACTAGACTACGAGAAAGCAGCAAGTTTAAGAGATAGAATAAATGCAATTGAAAGAGTATCAGAAAAACAAAAAGTATCAAATATATCAGAAAACAGTATAGATGTAATAGGAATAGCAAAATCAGAATTACAAGTATGTATAGAAATATTCTTTGTACGTGGTAGTAAAATGATTGGAAGAGAGCATTATTTTTACCAAGACTTGAAGGATATGGAAGATAAAGAAATATTATCAGGTTTTATAAAACAATATTACTTAGATAACCCAAATATTCCTTCTAAAATAATGGTAAGAGAAGAAATAGAAGATAAAGAAGCAATAGAAAAATGGTTATCCACATCTTTAGGAAAAAAAGTGGAAATTAAGTCTCCAAAAAAAGGAGAAAAGCTTCGTTTTGTGGAAATGGCAGAAAATAATGCAAAAGTAACGCTAGAAAATAAAGAAAAAGATAAAAGTGAAATATTATTAGAATTAAAAAATGTACTTGGGCTAGATAAATTACCAAGAAAGATAGAAACATTTGATATATCAAATATATCTGGAGAATATATGGTAGCACGGTATGTGTGTTATGATAGACGGTGTTATAAAGAAAAATCTATCTAGAAGATTTAAAATAAAAGGAGTATTTGGACAAGATGACCCTAAATGTACAGAAGAAGTTGTAACAAGAAGGTTAAAGCACTCAATAGAAAACCCAAAAGGTGGTTTTGGAGAATTTCCAGATGTTATATTTGCAGACGGAGGTATTACACAAATAAGAGCAATAAAAACAGCAATTAAAAAATATAATTTAAATATACCAGTATTTGGTATGGTAAAAAATGATAAACACCAAACAAGAGCATTAATTAACGAAAATAGAGACGAATTTGAAATATCAGAAAGTTTAATGAATTTAATTACAAAATTCCAAGATACAGTTCACGATACAGCTATTACATATCATAGAAAACTACGTGATAAACAGATGAAAAAATCAGAATTAGATGAAATAAATGGAATAGGAGAAGTTAAGAAAAAAGAATTACTTAAACATTTTGGAAGTGTTAAAAAAATAAAAGAAGCAACTGTAGAAGAATTAACTTCTGTAAAAGGTATAACAAATGAAATTGCAAAAAGAATAAAAGAACTTTAAAATAAAGAAAAAAGAAAGATAAAAAAGTAAAAATAAAAATAAGAAGGAGCAAGGAAAACCTTGCTCCTTTGACTATCAGTCATCTCCGAAAAGTGAAGAACCTACATCTTCTTCTCCTTTAGACTTCCCAAACTTGGGAAGGACAATATGAGGAGAAATGAACATAGCAAGAAGAGTAGTTACAATTCCAAAGATAAACCAGAGAAGATAGTCAACCGGAAACCTAAGGAAGGTGTCCGTGAGGACAGACCAATTCATAGAAATGGCATATCCTGCAACAACGAGAAAAACCAGAACCAGCAGAACCACCAGAGTCTTAAGCTTGTTAACCATAACTTCCTCCTTGTTTGTTGTTAGTGCGGTTAAAAGGCTTTTCTACATTAGAGAAATATATCTCCAATACAATAATTATACCACAAAATTAAGTTAAAATCAATTTTTATGTAAATTTGCTTTAAAATGTGAAATAAAATATGAAACAAGATATCAAAAACGTGAAACTTAAATCCAAAACAGGTATCAAAAACGTGAAATTCAATACTAAAATAGGTATCAAAAACGTGAAACTTAATTGACAAAAAATAAAAATGGTTATATAATATTATTGGAGGAAGAGAAAATGAAAAGAAAAATTTATGAAAAATTAATAGAGTGGAAAAATACAGATATGACAAAGCCTTTAATGATAATAGGAGCAAGACAAATTGGAAAAACATATATTATAGACGAGTTTTGTAAAAAAGAATTTAAAAACTATATATATATTAATTTATTTGAACAACCTGAAATAGTAAAAATATTTAAACTAGAAATAAGCACAGCAGAAAAATTTAGAAGGATGCAAATATATTTAGATACAGAAATAGATATAGAAAATACGATTATATTTTTTGATGAAATTCAAGAAAGCGAAGAATTAATAAGTACATTAAAATATTTTAATGAGAGTGAACAACCTTTTAAAATTATATGTGCAGGAAGTCTTCTAGGTGTAAAATTAAAAAGGATGCATTCTTCTTTTCCGGTTGGAAAAGTTAAGATGTTAAATATGTATCCAATGGACTTTGAGGAATTTTTAATGGCAAATGGTAATTTAGCTCTTATTGATGAAATAAGAAATTGTTATAATAATTTAACACCAATGGATACAGTATTGCATAATAAAATTTTAGAATTATATAAATTATATTTATGTGTTGGTGGTATGCCAGAAGCAGTTAAAAACTTACTTGTTAATGATAAAAATATATTAAGATTTGATAAAAGTATTATAGAAGATATTTACCAATCTTATTTAAGTGATATGAATAAACATATAGATAATAAATTCGAGGCAAGTAAAATAGAGAGAATATATAAATCTATACCATCACAACTTGGTAATCAAAGTAATAAATTCCAATATGGAAAGTTATCAAATGATGCAAGAAAAAGAGATTTTGCAGAACCACTTAATTGGTTACTTTCTAGTACAATGATACATAAATGTGTGCTACTTAATAAAGTAGAAATACCACCATTAGGTTTTGTAATAGATGATCATTTTAAACTTTATTTAAGTGATGTTGGTATATTATTAAATATGTTAAAAGTTAAATATAATGATGTAATATTAGATAATCTTTTACAATATAAGAGAATTATTGCAGAAAATTATGTGGCAACACAACTTGTCGCAAATAATATACCACTGATATATTGGGAATCTGGAAATAAAGCTGAGGTAGATTTTATCTTGTATAATGATGACGGAATAATACCTATAGAAGTAAAAGCAAATGATAATGTAAGTAGTCAAAGTCTAAACATTTATATAAAAAGATATAACCCTAAATATGCTATAAGAATTTCTACCAAAAATTTTGGATATTCAAATAATATAAAATCAATACCACTATATGCAACATTTCTAATTAAATAGGAAAATAATATAGAAATAGCTATTATGAAATATAATAGTTATTTTTTTGTAATAAAAATAAATCTTTTCGCATATATTATAAAGAATATTTTTTGAAAAGAGGGGTTTTATGGAAAATTGGTATGAAGTAATGTATAACACAAGATTGGACAAGCTAGTGTTAAGAAAACCAAAATTAAGAGGAAAAATAATAAGAAAGGTAAGAAAGCATAAGTTAATTAGCTTAATTATATTTATAACAATATTATTTTCAATAATAAATATAACAATGATAATAAATTTTTTCGAAATTTTGCAAAAAATTTAAAAATATGGTAAAATATTACTATTCTAAGAAGGAAGGAATAGTAAAAATGAAACTTGCAAATGAGTGGAAAGAATATAAAATATTAGATATGGCAAATGGGCAAAAACTAGAAAAATGGGGAGATATAATATTGTCTAGACCAGACCCACAAATAATATGGAAAAATAAAAGTTTTCCCGATAAATGGAATAAAATTAATGCAACATATCATAGAAGTAAAACTGGTGGTGGTTCTTGGGAATTTAAAAAGAAAATGCCAAATGCTTGGCAAATACATTATAAAAAATTAACATTTAATATAAAACCAATGGGGTTTAAACATACAGGTTTATTTCCAGAACAAGCAGTTAACTGGGACTGGATGATAAATAAAATAGAAGAAGAAAAAAAGAAAACAAAAAGAGAAATAAAAGTATTAAATTTATTTGCATATACAGGAGGAGCAACTGTAGCTTGTTTATCAGCAGGAGCTTCTGTTTGTCATGTAGATAGTTCTAAAGGTATGACAACATGGGCTAAAGAAAATGTAATTTCATCAGGTTTAGAAAAAATGCAAGTTAGATATATAGTAGATGATGTTATAAAATTTGTAAATAGAGAAATAAGACGTGGAAATAAATATGATGCAATAATTATGGATCCACCATCATATGGAAGAGGAACAAAAGGAGAAGTATGGCAATTTGAAAATAATATATATGATTTAGTAGAATTATGTACAAAAGTATTATCAGATAATCCATTATTTTTCTTGATAAATTCATATACAACAGGAATATCAAGTACAGTTTTAAATAATATATTAAATCTAACAGTTGGAAAAATGTATAAAGGAAAACAAGAATGTGGAGAAATAGGTTTACCTATGGAAAATTCAAAACTAATATTACCTTGTGGTATATATGCAAGATGGGAAAAGTAAAAAATAAAGAAAAAAATAAAGAAAAAAATAAAGAAAAAAAGGAAAAGAAGATGAATTTAAAAGTAATATATGAAGATAACCATATAATAGTAGTAGAAAAAATACCAAATGTACCTGTACAAAAGGATAGCTCAGAAGATATAGATATGCTAACTTTAGTTAAAAATTATATTAAAGAAAAATATAACAAACCAGGAAATGTATATTTAGGTTTAGTACATAGATTAGATAGACCAGTAGGAGGAGTTATTGTATTTGCAAAAACATCAAAAGCAGCATCTAGGCTATCTAATGAAATAAGAGAAAATATTTTTAAAAAAGAATATCTAACAGTTGTAGAAGGAAAGTTAGAAAGAAAAAATGGAACTCTAGAAAACTATTTATATAAAGATATAAAAACAAATACAAGTTATGTTGTAGACAAAAACAAAAAACAGGCTAAATTTGCAAAACTAGATTATGAGGTTTTAAAATATGATGAAAAAGAAAATGTAAGTTTATTAAAAATAAACTTACATACAGGAAGACATCACCAAATAAGAGTACAACTATCAAATATAGGACATAGTATTTATGGAGATCAAAGATATGGTAAAATTGGGAAAAATAAACAAATAGCATTATGGGCATATAAGCTTACTATTATACACCCAATAAAAAAAGAAAAAATGGAATTTGTTTCTATACCTAAAAAGATAGGTGTTTGGAAAATATTATAAAAACTTATATGGAAATATTTGCATTTTAGAAAAAAATATGATACAATACAAAAGTAGTTTAAAGTAGACCGTTAAGGAGGAACAAAAATGGAAATAGTAAAATGGATATTAATAGTAATATATTTAATAGTAGCATTAGCTTTAATAATATTAACATTAATACAATCAAAAGATGATGCAGGGTTATCATCAACAATAACAGGTTCATCTACAAACAACTTCTTTGAAAAAAATAAAGGAAGAACAAAAGAAGGAAAACAAAAAAGATGGACAGTTATATTGTCAATCATATTTGCAATACTAACAATAGTTTTAGGAATTTTGTATATGGCATAAAAAGTAGAGGGGCGGTTTATAAAACAAGCCCTTTTATTAGTAGAAAAATAATAAAGAAAGAAGGAAGAATTAAATTAGATGGAAGAACAAGCGAAAAAAATTTTAGATTTAATGAGTGATGATGATTATGTCCCGATGAAAGCTAAGGAAATTGCAATGATAATGAGAGTACCAAAAAATGAATATCATCAATTTTTAGAAGTAATCGGAAAATTAGAATTAGAATTAAAAATTGAGAAAAATAGAAAAAATAGGTATAAATTAAGTGATAAAACTTATTATGAAGGATATTACAGGAAAAACCAAAAAGGCTTTGGTTTTGTAAGAATAGAAGATAGAGAAGATGAAATATATGTATCAAAAGAAAATTCTCTAAATGCATTAAATGGAGATCATGTCTTAATTGAAATTATAGATGAAGAAAATAAAATAAAAAGTGCAGAAGGAAAAGTGGTAAGAATATTAAAACACGAAAAAGATACTCTTGTGGGGACTTTTCAATATAATAAAAACTTTGGTTTTGTAATACCAGATGATAAAAATTTTGGAACAGATATATTTATTTCAAAAAAGAATTTTGGAAAAGCAAGAAACAATCATAAAGTATTAGTAAAAATAATAAAATATCCAGAAAAGGATAAGAAAGCAGAAGGTAAAATAATAGAGGTATTAG
>CALXEY010000050.1 GCA_944387455.1 uncultured Clostridia bacterium | reverse complement strand
TAAACGCCTGTGGAGATAGTAGGTTACGAGGTCTAAGA
Organism: uncultured Clostridia bacterium; assembly: GCA_944387455.1. Lineage (GTDB taxonomy): Bacteria > Bacillota > Clostridia > TANB77 > CAG-508 > CAG-269. The sequence goes on along the minus strand of CALXEY010000050.1, from coordinate 11,019 downwards.
AGCAGGAAGCCCATTGGCTTTAGACAATGGGTAGTTCACTAATTAAAAACTAAAAAAGTAATATTTTTAATAATGACTTTATGTGGTTCAATGTATGTAAGGTTAGTTTTTTCTAATTTTCTAATGCTACCATTTATAAAAGTAGGGGTAACTTTTGAAAACTCACATATAAATTCAATTCGCTGTTTTAGACATTTCTCAAATTGTAGTTCTTTCTTAATTATCTTCATTTTTACTCCATCCTTTCATTATGATTTTAGGATGATTTTTTGCAAAAGAAAAAAATCAACCATTTTACTGATTGATTTTTGTATCTATCTGTTCTATTAGTTCGAACAGAAACGTCATTGGTGGAGATGAGGAGAGTCGAACTCCTTTCCATAATACTTTCCACATAAATATCTACAAGTTTAGTTTGTTTTTTATATTCATTTTAATATCACCAACAAACAGGTTATATTAAAATATAGCTTTTTAAAATACCCACTACTTTAAAAGCAAAAGTAGCTTTGTTTCCCACTAAATTGGCACTTTATCTAAAAAAGTGGGCTTTCTAGTAAAGTGTAGCTACGCCTAGGCAGCTAATGCTAATTCTTCTCTATCAGCGTTTATATTTAATTTTGCTTTTTTTAAGTGGCCAAAGCAACCATCCACTACTTGCAATCTATGTTTCTGGTAATATGTCGAAACCAGTACATCCCCATGTACATATTTTATTATACTATAGAATTAAAAATTTATCAACTATAAAAACTTGAAAATTATGTAAATTTTTGATAAAATAAATTAGTAAGTTTGTATACTAACTATTAGAAAGGAAAGTCATGCCAACTTTGTTTAATGATGATTTCGAAATGACTTGTACATTTAAAACAGAGGAAGGAAAAGAAATCAAAGTTACAGGAGTTGATAATGGAATTGTAAAAATCGACTTTACACTGGAAAATACTCCAGATCAAATGGCAAGAGTTATTGTTGGTTGTTTTGATAGTTTTTCTAACTTTCCAAAAGTAGTAGGCAAGGTCTATAGCCAAGATTCAAAAAACTGGTTCAAGGGAATAGAAATTAATGCTTTTGGGAAGAAGATGTTGGTAACAGAAGAAAATGCTAATATATTTAGCATTTCGGAATTTATAAGGAAAGCAAGTGAAGAGTTCTGGGATAAGTTTAAAAATGAACTAAAAAACGAATTGGAAAGAAGAGAAAAGGCTTTGGAAGATATTTGTGTAGCTTCAGAAAGTGAAGAAATAATATTTTCCAATAGTCAATCAAAAAATATGTGGCTTCATTGGACTAGTGAACAGATGCAAAGGGGAATAGAAAATAAATATATAGTTTTTGCAGCAATTACTTTTGCAAAATATGCACAATTTCTGATTGGAAGGAATAATATTTCTATATATTCTGCATTTGACAAGGCATATGATGATATTCTTTTATACAAGGAGTTTACTGAATCCACTCTTTATAATGCAATCGAAATACTTAAAAGGTGCTGGAGATATGGAGAGATGCTAAGAGATTGGTTTAAGAAAAGACAAGAAATGGAGCTTAATAAGTTCCTAAGTAGCCTCTAATAGTTAGAAAAATAAGAATTAATATTCTTATGAAAGGAGATTTTCTTAATTTAAGAAAGTCTCCTTTTATTAAAAATAATTGACTTTTATATAATTAGTATATATAATGCAAATATGTACTGTAAATACTTTACTTAAGAAAGGAAGCCACATGATTACTACAATCGGAGAAGTGGAGAAGTATTTTGTTTTTGCAAGGATAGACGGGAAGTATGATGTTCTAGTAGAGGGATTTAATGATGGTTTTGCAGAAATTTCAGTTCCAGTAAGTACATTTCGTAAAGGAACTGAAATAACAATTTCTGTTATGTATAAAGATGATTTTATTTCATTCATAGCAGGGTGTTTTTCTAAAAAGTCTAATTTTAAAGAAAAGCTTTTTAGAGCGTATGGGTGTACGAGTAATACAGAGTTTCTTGGTTTTAAGCTTAAAATAGGAGATAAATATTGCTTAATTACAAGTGAAAAATCTTTTATATTTGATATTGAGGAAGCTATTATGAGTCTTGCTTCAGAAGTTGCCGAAACTGTAGAAAAAAGGGGAAACGAAGTAATAGATAAATTAAATAGCAATATAGATGAAATAAATAGTGTTCTTTGTAATGTAGAAGGTATAGTTTTCACAAGTGAAAGTGCAAGAGAAAAATACGAAGAAACCTGTGAAGAAAATCTTTATAGTTTTGCCCAGAATTTTGTAGCATATGTACAATATTTGGTAATCGAAAATGGACAAAATATTAGAGAAAGTGTAGAAAGAGCATATGAAGCATTTGAGAAAATAGGAGAAAATGTTGCAGGCCGCATAAACGAAGTACAATTTCTTTGTAAGTATTGTGTGTATGGAGATGAGATTATGAAAGCTTATATTGATATACAAACAAGAAAATTTAGTGAGAGCTTAGGTGATTTTTAAGTAAAGTACAAAAAAAGTTTAAATAACTTTTAAAAGATTTAATCTTTCCCTCTAGAAATAGAGGGTTCTTTTTATGTAAAAATAATTGACTTTTATGTAGAGAGCATATATAATGCAAATACGTAATGTAGGAGGTTTACTTATAAAGAGAAAGGAAGCAAAATGAAGGTCAATATCGTTGGTGTTCGGAAAAGCTTTGGATTTTTAACTGATGGAGGGTTTGAGGCGTTCATAGATGACTTCAAAGATGGTTTTGCGTATATAGAAATTCCAACTGATATAACATACAGAGAAGAAAGTGTGGTCGTAATTGTTTTACGCCTAAAAGAATATGTCCAGTTTATTTCAGGATGTTTCGAAAATGATTCAAACTTTAAAGAAAAGCTTTTTAGAGCATTTGGCTGTAGTGAAGATACAGAATTTAAGGGCTTTAGAGTATCAATGCAAGAGTTCTACAAATTTATAACTATAGAAGATTCTTTTGTTCTAAAAATAAAGGATATTATAGATGAGCTACTAATAGAGTTCACAGTACAAGTTCTAAAAGAAGAACAAGAAGATGATGCAAAATATAAGGAAAGGACAAAAGAGATAAACAAACTTCTTGATAGTTTGGAGGTTGCTTTTAAAAGTGATAGGGCTGAAGATGAGTATGAAGAAGCACCTACAGAAATAAGTGATGAAGATATAGGCTATGGAGAAGACTTTGTAAAATATGTACAATATCTACATAGAGAAAAAGACCAGACTATCTTTGATGCAGTAATAGAAACATATAAAACATTTATAGGATATTGGACTTTACCAGAAAATGATGGTCAGATAATGAGTTTCATTTGTAAATATTGTAAATATGGAGATGAAATTTATGAAGCCTATATAGACATATTAGCACAAGCTTTTGCTAATGAGATAGACAATATGTAAGTAAACCAAAAAGAAAGTTAAAATAACTTTTAAAAGATTTAATCTTTCCCCCTAGAAATAGGGGGTTCTTTTATTTTTTGTAATAATTGAAATTACAAGTGAATAAAATAAAATGTGAACATTTTGTGAAATTTTAAAAATAGGTATTGACATTTAGCAAAATAGGGTATAAAGTATTAGCAGTCAAATACAAAGAGTGCTAAAAATAAAGGAGGTAATTTAAATGATTAAACCATTAGGAAGTAGAGTATTAATTAAAATGAAAGAAGGCGAAGAAACAACTAAAAGTGGAATTATCTTATCAGGTGGAGCACAAGAAAAACCACAAATAGCAGAAGTAATAGAAGTAGGACCTGGAGAAATTGTTGACGGAAAAAATGAAGAAATGAAAGTTAAAAAAGGAGATAATATAATTGTTTCAGAATATTCAGGTACAAAAATAAAATATGAAGGCGAAGATTATATAATAGTTAGACAAGATGATATATTAGCAAAAGTTGAATAGTAATTATTAAAAAATTAAAGTATTTTAAGAAAGGAATGATTTAAAATGGCAAAAATGATTAAATTTGGAGAAGATGCTAGAAAATCTTTATTAGAAGGTGTTAATAAATTAGCAGATACTGTAAAAGTAACACTTGGTCCAAAAGGAAGAAATGTAGTTTTAGATAAAAGTTTTGGAGCACCACTTATTACTAATGACGGTGTAACAATAGCAAAAGAAATAGAATTAGAAGATAAATTTGAAAATATGGGAGCACGTTTAGTAAAAGAAGTTTCTACTAAAACAAATGATGTAGCAGGAGATGGAACAACAACAGCTACAGTTTTAGCACAAAGTATGATTAAAGAAGGTGTTAAAAATGTAGCAGCAGGAGCAGATCCAATGGCAATTAAAAGAGGTATGGATAAAGCAGTTGATACAGCAATTGAAGGCTTAAAAGAAATAAGTTCACAAGTTAATGGAAAAGAAGATATTGCAAGAGTTGCAAGTATATCAGCAAATAATACTGAAATTGGAGAATTAATTGCAGAAGCAATGGAAAAAGTTTCTAAAGATGGTGTTATAACAATAGAAGAATCAAAAACATCAAATACAGAACTAAATGTAGTTGAAGGTATGCAATTCGATAAAGGATATTTATCACCATATATGGCAACAGACACAGAAAAAATGGAAGCAGTTTTAGATAATCCATATATATTAATTACAGATAAAAAGATTAGTAATATTCAAGAAATCTTACCATTACTAGAAAGTTTAATGCAAGAATCTGGAAAATTATTAATAATTTGTGATGATATGGAAGGTGAAGCATTATCTACATTAATTTTAAACAAATTAAGAGGTGTTTTAAATGTAGTAGCTGTTAAAGCTCCTGGTTTTGGAGATAAGAGAAAAGCAATGCTACAAGATATTGCAACTTTAACAGGTGGAGAAGTTATAACATCTGATTTAGGTTTAGAATTAAAAGATACTACAATGGAACAATTGGGGCGTGCAAAACAAGTTAAAGTTCAAAAAGAAAATACAATTATAGTTGACGGTGCAGGTGATAAACAACAAATTGCAGATAGAGTTGCACAAATAAAAGCTCAAATAAACGAAACAAAGAGTGATTATGATAAAGAAAGTCTTCAAGAAAGACTAGCAAAATTAGCAGGTGGAGTTGCAGTAATTGGAGTTGGAGCTGCAACAGAAGTTGAGATGAAAGATAAGAAATTAAGAATAGAAGATGCTTTATCAGCAACAAAAGCAGCTGTAGAAGAAGGAATAGTATCAGGTGGAGGAACAGCACTTTTAAATGTTACAGCTAAGGTACAAAAATTAGTAGACACATTGAATAATGGTGAAAAATTAGGTGCTGAAATAGTATTAAAAGCATTAGAAGAACCAGCAAAACAAATTGCAAGAAATAGTGGTTTAGAGCCAGCTGTTATTGTAGAAAAAGTTAAATCTGAAAAAGAAGGAATTGGTTTTGATGCAAGTACAGAAACATATGTTGATATGAAAAAAGCAGGAATTGTAGATCCAACTAAAGTTACAAGAAGTGCACTTCAAAATGCAGCATCAATTGCTTCTATGGTACTTACAACAGAAAGCTTAGTAACAGATGTACCAGAAGATAAATGCAGTTGCAAACACAATGATGCAGGAGCTGGTATGGAAGGTATGTATTAATAATAAAAAAAATAGAGAGGGAAACCTCTCTTTTTTTGTGAAAAATAATAAAAATTAAGAAATTCTTAAAAAATACTGTTTTTTTTCTGAAAGTATGATAGAATAAGCTAGAAAATAAAATTAAGGAGAGAGGAAGATGCAAGAAACAAAATACAAACGAATATTATTAAAATTAAGTGGAGAAGCATTAGCAGGAGAAAAAGGAACAGGAGTAGACGCAAAAACAGTAGGAGCTATTTGTGATAAAGTAAAAGAAGTAGTAGAAATGGGAGTACAAGTAGCAATAGTAGTAGGAGGCGGAAACTTTTGGAGAGGAAGAAATGGACATCAAATGGAAAGAACAACAGCAGATTATATGGGTATGCTAGCTACAGCAATGAACGGTTTAGCACTTCAAGACGCATTAGAAGCAAGAGGAATATATACAAGAGTGCAAACAGCAATAGAAATGAGAGAAATAGCAGAACCATTTATACAAAGGAAAGCAGAAAAACATTTAAACAGAGGAAGAGTAGTAGTATTTGCTTGTGGTACAGGACATCCATATTTTACAACTGACACAGCAGCAGTCTTAAGAGCAACAGAAATAAATGCAGATATAATTTTACTTGCAAAAACAGTAGACGGAGTATATGATGATGACCCAAAAATAAATTCAAATGCAAAAAAATATGAAGAAGTATCATATATGGAAGTATTAGAAAAAGACTTAAAAGTAATGGACTCAACAGCAATAGCAATGTGTAGAGATAATCATATGCCACTTCTAGTATTTGGAATAGCTGACCCAGAAAATATAGTAAGAGCAGTAAAAGGAGAAAAAATAGGCACAATTGTAAAATAATATTTTAAGGAAAATAAAAAATGAATAACAAAAGTGAAGATAAAATAAAAATAAAAGAGAATAATAAAAAAACATATACAGAAACATTGTTATCAATAATAGTTTTAGCATTGATAATAGCAATATTTGTAATATTTTTCTATAAACCTAATATAGTTGATTTTTTAGAACAAATAAAAACAACATATATAAATTCTATGTTAATAATATTAAGTTTGATAATAATTTTTAGTATATTAAGTTATTTAATATTAAAGAACAAAAAAACTCTAGTTAAAGCATTAAAATTAGTAATAATATTTAGTATCATATTTCTTATAGCATTTTTCTATATAGAAATAATATTAAATAAAACATATAATAATGAAGAAACATTTGCTAATTTTTATGATGCAAACATAAAAGATGAAAATGTAAAAGAAAAAGAACATCTCGATACAATAAATTCCTTATTAAATTTGGAATTAAAAACAAAAACAGATAAAGAAGTTTTTATAGAAAAAAGTTTATCACAATTTTTATATTTTAGAATAAAAGTATATTTAATATTTATATTTTACGTTATAATAATATTAATTCTAACATATCTTATGGCAAAAATAGATAGAAAAATAAGATATACAGAAATGTTAGAAAAAGATGATAAAATAATATTTAAAAATTAAATAAAAAAGGAGAGATTTATTATGGATTACACAAATTTAGAAGAAAAAATGGAAAAAACAGTAGAGGTATTTTCTGAAAAATTATCAGAGGTAAGAGCAGGGCGTGCAAACCCAGCAATATTAAACAAAATTAGAATAGACTATTATGGAACACAAACACCAATAAACCAAGTAGCGGCAATATCAGTTCCAGAAGCAAGATTAATAGTAATACAACCTTGGGATATGAGTGCTTTAAAAGAAATAGAAAAAGCAATACTAGCATCAGACATAGGAATAAACCCCAATAATGACGGAAAAGTAATAAGACTTGCATTCCCTGAATTAAATGAAGAAAGAAGAAAAGAAATAGTAAAAGATATAAGAAAAATGGGAGAAGAAGCAAAAGTAGCTATCAGAAATACAAGAAGAGAAGGAATAGACAAAGCAAAATCTATGCAAAAAAATAGTGAAATAACAGAAGATGAATTAAAACAATCAGAAAATGAAATTCAAAAAATGACAGACAAATATATAGAAGAAATAGATACTGTTTTAGAGAAAAAAGAAAAAGAAGTAATGTCAGTATAATAATAAATATGAAACAAAACTAATAAAATATAATATAAGATATTTTAAGGAGTATGTTATGGACTTTAAAGAAGAACTCAAACAATATCAAGAAATTATAAATAAAGAATTAGAAAAATATTTAAGAAAAAAAGATTGCCTAGAAGGTGTATTAAATGAATCAATGGAATATAGCTTAATGGCAGGAGGAAAGAGATTAAGACCTATTCTTGTAATTGCTACATATACATTATTTAAAGACGATATTAAAAAATGTTTACCATATTGTGTAGCAATCGAAATGGTACATAATTTCTCATTAATACACGATGATTTACCAGGAATAGATAATGATGATTTTAGACACGGAAAATTAACAAACCATAAGAAATTTAATGAAGCAACAGCAATACTTGCAGGAGACGGTTTATTAAATAATTCTTATATTGTAATTAGTGATGATTTAAAAAATACTAAAAATAGTTTAGAATTAAATAGAAAGTTACAAATATTTAATGAATTTACTATTGCAGTAGATAGAATGATTGCAGGAGAATATGTAGATACAGAATATGAAGGAAAAGAAATTTCAAAAGAAGATTTAGACTATATTCATCAAAATAAAACAGGAGCATTACTTAAATTGTGCGTAAGAATGGGTGCAATATTAGGTGGTGCAAATGAGCAAGAATTAGAAAAATTAACAACATATGCAAAAAAAATAGGTTTAGCTTTCCAAATAAAAGATGACATATTAGGAGAAGAAGGAGACGAAAAAGTATTAGGAAAGCCTGTTGGTAATGATAAAGAGTTAAAAAAATGTACATATGTATCTAAATATGGTTTAGAAGAATCTAAGAAAATATTAGATAAAATAACAAAAGAAGCAATAGAAAATTTAAGTGGTTTTGGAAATAAAGCTGAATTTTTAAGAGGTTTAGCTTTATATATAGAAAATAGAAATAAATAAAAGCATAAAAATAATAATGTTTTAAGGAGAAATAAAATGGAATTTGATAAAAATTCAATGCCTAAACATATTGCAATAATAATGGACGGAAATAGAAGGTGGGCAAAAAAACAAGGAAAAAATGCAAGCTATGGACACAAAGAAGGAGCAAAAACATTAGAAAAAATAGTTAGATATGCAAATAAAATAGGGCTTAAATATATTACAGTATATGCATTTTCAACAGAAAACTGGAAAAGAGCAGAAGAAGAAGTAAGTGCACTAATGATGCTTCTTCAAAATTATTTAGATGATTATTCAAAAAGAGCAGATACAGAAAATATAAGAGTAAAAATATTAGGAGATATTACAGCTCTATCATCTGGTATGCAAAAATCTATTTTAAAATGTATGGAAAGAACAAAAGATAATACAGGTGTTACATTTAATATTGCACTTAATTATGGCGGAAGAGATGAAATAGTAAAAGCTGTAAAAAAGATAGCAGAAGATGTAAAAGAAGGTAAAATAGATGTAAATACTATAAATGAAGAAATGATATCAAACAATTTATATACTGCAGGTATGCCAGATCCAGACTTGTTAATTAGAACAAGTGGAGAGTTGCGTCTTAGTAATTTCTTACCTTGGCAAGTAGTATATTCAGAATTTTTATTTGTAGATAAAAACTGGCCAGATTTTACAGAAGAAGATTTAGATAATGCAATAATAGAATATCAAAAAAGAACAAGAAAATTTGGAGCAAATTAATAAAGAAAAGGAAGGAAAAATATGGATATAAAAAGGATAACATCAGGCTTACTTGGTTTTCCATTAGTATTAATAATTTTAATATTTGGAAATAATATAGTAGTATCAATAGCATTAGCAATCATAGCACTTCTTGCTATGAACGAATATTTTAATGCAATATCAAAAATAGCAAAACCAGTAAAATGGCTTGGATATTTAAGTTGTATTATAATAGCATTAGTACCAATAATAAAATTAGGAATAATACCAGAAAATATAGTAGAAATACTACAAATATTAGCAATTCCACTTGCTTTATTAATATTATTTGCACAAATAATTGCAACAGAAATGAAAACATCTTTTAAAGATATAGCATATACATTTATTGGAATATTTTATATAGTATTTTTTATAATGTTTGTTGCATTAATTGATTCTATGGAAAACGGTAAAATATTAATTTGGTATGTTATAATTGCAGCTTGGGGAACAGATATATTTGCATATTTTATAGGAAAGAACTTTGGGAAACATAAATTTAGTAAAATAAGCCCTAAAAAATCAATAGAAGGATGTATAGCAGGAACAATAGGTGCAATAATATTAATGCTAATATATACTTATATAGCAAATACATTTTGGAATATGAACTATGAATATTGGTTTGTAGCAATAATAGGTGCTGTACTTAGTTTAATAGGACAAATAGGAGATTTTGCAGCATCTAGCATAAAAAGATATGTAGATATTAAAGATTATAGTAATCTAATACCAGGACATGGTGGTATGTTAGATAGAATAGATAGTTTAATATTTATAGCACCATTTGCATATATATTATTCACATTAATTTGAGGAGGTTTTTAAACTTTTGATTGGAATTATAATAACTATTATAAAAATCGTAATATTACTTGGCTTTTTAATATTAATACACGAATTAGGCCATTTCCTAGTTGCAAAATTATGCAAAGTAAAAGTAAATGAATTTGCAATAGGTTTTGGTCCTACAATATTAAAAAAACAAGGAAAAGAAACTAAATATGCGTTAAGACTAATACCACTTCGGTGGTTTTGTTAGTATGGAAGGAGAAGAAGAGCGATCTAATAATGAAGGATCTTTCTCAAAAGCGAGTATTCCAAAAAGAATAGTAATCGTGGCAGCAGGAGCAATAGTTAATATTATATTTGCTGTAATCGTTTACTTTATTTTAATATCAACATCAGGAACATATTTATCAAATGAAGTAGATAGCCTGGTAGATGGCTTTTCAGCGCAAACTTCTGGAATTCAGCCAGGAGATAAAATTATAGAAATAAATGGAGAAAAAATAAATAATAAATATGATTTAGATGAAGAAATGAATAAAGTAAATAGCAAAGAAATAAATGTTAAAATAGATAGAAACGGTGAAATTATTGATTTAATGGTAGAACCAACTGAAGTAAAGTCGAAAGTTACAGGTATATATTTAGATGAACAAGCAAAAATAATAACAATGGATAAAGAAAGTCCTGCAGAAGAAGCAGGTATTGAAAATAATGATATAATTCTTAAAATTAATGGAGAAGATGTAAATGGTAGTAGAGAAAAAGCAATAGAGATTTTGAACAAAGATAAAGAAAATACAAATAATAATAGTGAAGAGAATATAGA
>CALXEY010000049.1 GCA_944387455.1 uncultured Clostridia bacterium | reverse complement strand
CACACATCCTTTCTTTTCTTAAATTTTTATTTTTAATTTTTTATTTTATTTTTTTCTTGAAATAAACGAAAAAAATTATTGAAAAAATTAAATTGTTGAAAAATGATATTAATATAATAATACATTTTTATAAAAATGTCAAGAAAATTCGTTCGTCAAAATTCGACAAAAAGCACAATATTACTTTAATTTGAACTAAAAATTAATGCAATTTTTTCTCTTAAAATATATTTTCCAAATTAAATTTATATTTTTCTTCAATATGTTTTAAAATAAAAATACTTTTATCTAACTCTTTTACCGCTTCGTTATATTCCCTAGTTTCTACCAAACTATTTAAACCTGTTAAATTATCTTCTACTTTTTCTAATTCATTATGTTCAATATAATAAGCAAGTTTATTATGCCTAGAATCCCAATTTTTTGTTATATTATCTATCTTTTCTAATAATTCTCTATTACCATCAAAACTATCTTTATCATTTTCTTTTTCTTCTATTTTAGAACTTATATTTTCTTTTAAATTTTCTAAATTATTAGATAAATCTGAAACAGATTCTTTTGTGTAATTCTGTGTTATGATATTTCCAATAACAATTAAAATAAAAATTACAATAGAAATTATTAACTCTTTTTTCATTATTAAACACCTTTCTCTTTTTTCTGGCAAAATATTTGACCTTTACCGTCTATTGTTACAACTAAAGCCTCTTCTGGTTTAATATCAAATTTTTCTACTTGTTTTTTTAACCAATTATAATTTTTACCAATTGCTTCTAAATTTTTTTCCATAACTTCACCGTCTATTACTAAATCATATGGTATTCCTTCATATTCTGGAGTGATATTAAAATCTTCTGGTATTGTATTTCTTTTATTTGGTTTCTGAATAACTGTTACTTGTCCACTTGTCTCTAAAATTGCATATTCAACATCACCTAAATTTATTACATTATTACCTCTTAACCTTTCTTCTAGTTCGTTAATTGTAAATCTTTCTTTTTTTAAATTTTTCTCATTAATCTTTCCTCTATATATTAAAATACTTGGTTTTCCACAAATTATTTCTCTAGCTTTTGAACTTTTTAAATTTATTACTGAAATAATTAAATGCATAATTAAAAGACCTAATATTGGTATAATTCCGTTAAATATTGGAACTCCTGTATCTGTCATTGGAATTGAAGCTAAATCTGCTATCATAATTGATATAGCTAGCTCAAATGGCTGTAATTGTCCTATTTCTCTTTTCCCCATAAGTCTCATAACTATTAAAACTATTATATATAAAACAATTGACCTAAAAAATGTAATTAACATTATTACCCCTACTTTTCTTTTTCATTTTTCTATTTACTTTTTCTTTCTTATCTTTTTTTATTTTTAACAAATTTTTACTTTTATATGCACGAAAAAATAGTATAAATAAAAATTTTTTGTGAATAATAAAATTAGAACCTTAAAAAATTTTACATTATGAATTTAAAACTAAGGAGGGGAATTTAAATGTCAGATATGGACACAAGTAATTCTCAAAGCAAAACTTCTACTGCTTGGCAAATTATAGGTAGATTTATTGCCTCAGCTGTAGTTTTGGCTATCACTGCATTTTTTACACCAGGTTTTACAATAAACAATATTTGGACCTTAGCAATTGCTGCTATTGTTTTAAGTTTAATTGACTTTTTAGTAGTTAAATTTACAGGCTTACACGCAAGCCCATTTGGTAAAGGGTTTGTTGGTTTTGCATTAGCTGCAATTACTTTATATGTTACTCAATTCTTCGTTGCTGGTTACTCTATTTCTTGGGTTGCTGCAATTATTGGTGCTTTAATTTATGGTGTTGTTGACTACTTTATCCCTGGAAATCAAGAAATGTAGTAAAAACAGGTTAAGAATAAAATCTTAACCTGTTTTTAAACCATTTGACTATAACAGTATCTCTTTATTTGCTCTTCTAGTTCTCTTTCTGAAAAGCTTGGAATAAAATCTTTTTTACCATAATATGCTATTTCTACTCTCTCATATCCAAAACTTGTATTTATTACTACATCTGCTATAGCAAATCTTAAGCTCTTATAATACACCTCTACATAAAAACAATATTCTCCTCTCCTAGAATACACACATCTTGAAGAAAATTTGTACTGTACCATAAGAATTCCCTTCTAGAAAGTATTTACAAACTAGAATTATATAATTTTATAAACAAATTATACATATTATTATAAATAAATGTCAATTAAAAATTAAAATTCTTTTTCAAACCCAAAACTTTTAAGTATTAATATTTACTTAAAATCATCACTTTGTGAACTGCCCATTCTCTAAAGCCAATGGGATTGCAGTTGCCTATATTTCAACTTAATATTTTTAACTTTCTTTTAAAAAAAGAAACCTTTCATATGGTTTCTTAGTTTTTATATCTTTTCTACTATCTCATTTTTATTTTTATAAATACTATTTTCTTTAATTACTCCTCTTACTGAAGATAATGGATAAATATTAGTATTTCTTCCAATTACAGTTCCTGGATTTAATACAGAATTACAACCAACTTCAACATTATCCCCAAGCATTGCACCAAATTTTTTAAGATCTGTTTCTACTTGTTCATTTCTTCTTTTTACTACTACAAGCTTTTTATCAGATTTAACATTAGATGTAATAGAACCTGCTCCCATATGTGCTTTATATCCTAAAATAGAATCTCCTACATAATTATAATGTGGAACTTGCACTTTATTAAATAAAATAACATTTTTAAGTTCTGTAGAATTCCCAACAACAGCCCCATTTCCTACAATTGCTTTTCCTCTAATAAAAGCACAATGTCTTACTTCAGCATCTTCTCCAATAATTGCAGGTCCATTAATATATGCTGTAGGATATATTTTAGCAGATTTTGCTATCCAAATATTTTCTCCTTTTTTCTCAAATACATTTGGATCTAATCTATTTCCAAGCTCTATTATAAATTCTTCTATATGTGGTAAAACTTCCCAAGGATATGTGAATTTTTCTAATAATTCTTTTGCAATAGTTTCATCTAAATTATATAAATTTTTTATTTTACAATCTTCCATATTATAAAAACTCCTTAATTATTTTTTTCTTGCCTATTCCAATATTTTTCGTAAAGTTCTTTTGCAGTTTTTGGACTATCTACACCGTCTTTATTTTTAACAGGTGCAAAATCATCCTCTCTTTTACCTCTAAGAATAGCGATATCATCAAAAAACTCAAAAGCATCAAAAATAAATGATTCAAATTTATAAGAATTAGGCTCTTCTGGTATTACTTCTTTTCCATTTTCATCCATATAAGAATTTTTCTTAACAGCACTATGATAAATTAGTGGTTCTTTACTTGCTTTTTCTATTGCTTCTATTGTATATAAATTACACATTATATGTGATTCACCATATTTAAGTTCTCCGTCATCATCTACTTCTTCTGCCATACTTTCTGGAAGTTCAGCATATTCAATAACTTTTGGGTGATTATTCATTTTGCAGAAAACTCCTACCTTTTCGTGTGGGTTTGCTTTTACTACTGATTTGGAAGCAATTTGTACATTTTTATCAATTGCCATACCAAGTAGTGTCACATCTGCCATTTTTAAAAGTGCATTATCAACTCCACCAATAAATACCCATTTAATACCTTTGTCTTTCATATCAGATAGAGCTCCACTTGCTCTTAAAGAAGAATATGTACCACCATTTCCGTCAGATGCTTCTTTTATTTTCATATCTTTACTAATTAACAATTTTCCGTCAAAATCAACCAAAGGAAGTTCACTTTGTGTAAAAATTGTTACAGCTTCTTTTGGATATCCGAAATAATTATTCTTATCTAAAAACTCTACAGTTGCACTATTATTTTCTTTACTTGTCATTATATACCAAGGAATTGTTGTATCATATTTTTTATTTGCTTCTTCTAAATTTTCTTTTAATATTTCAAATAAATATTTTCCTTTACCATAAACATCTAATTTGAAAGTTCCTTTAGGACCTGTATGTCCGAAGTCTTGTTCCTTGGCCACCTGCCATTGTTACAACTGCATATTCTCCATTTCTTAATATATTTTCGCCTAATTCATCAAATTTTTCTTTTTGTTCTTTTGATAATTTTGCTTTATCTAAATATGAAATAGGCTCTATTTTACTTTCTTTTATTTCAATTTCTTTTTTAGTATTATCATACAATTCCATTATTTGGTGGAAATCTATTTTTTCTATTTGCTCTAACAACTCTTGTTTTTTTACTTCATCTAAATTTTCTAAAAGATTAATAATATGATTTTGATTATAACTTTTAAGCATATCAATTATGTCTTGTTCTTTATTCATCTTTCTCCATCCCTTCTTGTTATATATTCTATTATATGTTTTCCCTCTAATATTGTCATTTTATCATAAGCACAAGATTTTATCAAGTTTTTTATAAAACTTGTCATATTTCAAGGTTTTGCTCAATATATTTAACTAAAAGTATTTAAAGTAGTACAAACATTTTCTTTAAGGAGGGTATATAATGGAAAATACAAAATTATATCAAGATATAGCAAAAAGAACTGATGGTGATATTTATGTAGGGGTTGTAGGTCCTGTTAGAACTGGTAAATCTACTTTTATAAAAAAATTTATGGACTTACTTGTTATTCCTAACATAGATAATGAATACAAAAAAGAAAGAGCAAAAGATGAATTACCACAAAGTGCTGGTGGTAAAACTATAATGACAACAGAACCTAAATTTGTTCCAAATGAAGCTATTGAGATAACTTTAGATAATAACTTAAAATTTAAAACAAGGCTTGTAGACTGTGTTGGTTACTTAGTAGATAATGCAATTGGTTATTTAGAAGATGATATGCCAAGAATGGTAAAAACTCCTTGGTCAGAAGAAGAAATACCATTTGAAAAAGCTGCTGAGATTGGAACAAAGAAGGTTATTGAAGAACACTCTACAATTGGTATTTTAGTTACAACAGACGGAAGTATTACAGATATTCCAAGAGAAGATTATATTAAAGCAGAAGAAAGAGTTGTTTCTGAATTAAAAGCACTAAATAAACCATTTATAATTTTATTAAACTCTGCAGAACCAAACTCTACATACACTCGTGAACTTGCACAAACACTTTCAGAAAAATATAAAACAACAGTTATTCCAATTAATTGTGAATATTTAAGCTTAGAAGATATTAATAATATGTTCTCTTCTGTATTATACGAGTTTCCAACAGACCAAATTAGAATAAAATTTCCTAAATGGGTAGATGGCTTAGATTTTTCACATCCTTTAAAAACAGAATTATTTAAAGAAATAAAAGAAGCTTTCCAAGATGTAAATGTTTTAAAAGATGTTTCTATTTGTACAAATAAAATAAAACAAACTGAAATAATTTCAAATACGGAAATTAAAGATATGCAACTTGGCTCTCGGTAATGTTTCTATTGAAATTACTTTAAAAGAAGAATTATTTTACAATGTACTTAGTGAAATTACTGGTGTTACCGTAACAAATGAAGGTGATTTATTCCATATAATTTCAGACTTATCTATTACTAAAAAGAAATATGATAAAATTTCTTATGCTTTAGATGAAGTTGACCGTAAAGGATATGGTATTGTTACACCTTCTATTGATGAATTAGTTCTAGAAGAACCTGAAATGGTTAAACAAGGCTCTAGATTTGGTGTTAGACTTAAAGCGAAAGCCCCTTCTCTTCACATCATAAAAACGGACGTTTACACTGAAGTTTCACCAATTGTGGGCTCTGAGAAACAATCTGAAGAACTTGTTAATTACTTACTTTCTGGTTTTGAAAATGACCCTAAACAAATTTGGGAATCTAATATTTTTGGTAAAAGCTTACACGAACTTGTTAATGAGGGCTTACAAACTAAACTTGCTAAAATGCCAGAAGATGCTCAAATAAAATTACAAGAAACATTAGAAAGAATTGTAAATGAAGGAAGTGGTGGACTTATTTGTATTATATTATAAATTTAAGAACTAAGTTTTTGCTTAGTTCTTATCTTTAATAATTTTTCTTATAATTTTGCAACTCTTTAATTCTATTTTGTAGCCCTCTATATAACCTTCCTATTCTTTCATCTGACATATCAGTATATTTTTTATATTTGTTTAACTTTTCTTTAAATTTATCTGGTATTTCATTAAGAACTGTTAAATCATATCTTGTAATATCTATATAATCTAGTAATCTAGATAAGTTCATATTTGTATTTTTAAAGAACTTACATTTATCGTCTTTAAAATTCATTTCATTTATTGTTTTATCACATTGTAAACACTCACCTGTATCAAAAATTGGTGTAATTCTCTCCCATTTTAATGTTTCTACATTTCTTATAATTCCAAAATTTCTCATATGCCTATCAAAATTCATTACAATAAAATCAACTAAAAACATATCTTCTAATTGTTTTTTTACATCTTTAATACCATTTTTTTCTAAAATGTTAATATAATGATTTAAATCATTAATATTATTACTCTGTTTTTCTGAGAAAAATATATCATTAGCAGTAATAATTTCCTCATTTTCATTAATAAAATCTTTGCACTTAGAAACAATTTTATTATCTATAATATCAATTTCGTAATTACAATAATCTATATTAAGCGCCTTACATATTTGAGATACAAGCCACTCGTTTATAGGTTCTTGTCTAGTTGGAGAATATGTACCTTTTACTAATATTCTATTATTATTTTCATCAATTATCCAAGCCTTTTGTAGCATACCATCTGTAGTATTATTAGGAGAGCGTAAATCTATATTAGAATCTGTTGCTGTACTTAATGAAACATCTAAATAACCCTTATACTCAAAAGCATTAGTAAAAAAGTTAATATCTTTCCATTGTAAATTAGTCTGACCTTCTTCTTTTATCCAATACTGGTCTGACAAAGATAAGGCATAAGATTTATTTAATAATTCTTCTGGAGAATTAATTTTTAAATTATTTAATAAATTTTCTAAATCTTTTCTCCAATCAGGAATACCTCTTCCCCTATACCAATTATTCAAAGCCTTAACATTGTTTATTGACTTATTTTGTGTTGCCACCTTAAAACTTAGTGGAGCATAATCAATATTATAAATGTCATAAATTTTATCAATTAAATTAGTATTGTTATTTAATTCTATTAATGCTATTTCTTTATTCTTGTTCATAAGAATACATTTCATATTTAATTCTCCTTTTTTTAATTTACTATATTATAACACATATAAAAATTTAAAACTATTTATTTTAATATGAACTACTACTTAAACTAGGATAAGTAAAAACCTTCCCTCCTTCAGTAAATTGACCACTAGCTATATGGTCTTGGTTAAATTCATTTGCACCTTTTAAGAAATATTTGTATTTTGAACTTTGTGGTAAATTACCACCACCTACAACTACAGGGTCATCCCAAGTACAATCTACAGCATACCAATTACTGTCTATTTCTACATAATTCCAAGCGTGTCTTTCAGTTTCACCTCTTGAATTTGTACCAGTCCCTATAACTAAAACACAAGGTATACCCATTTCATCTAAAATATATTTAAATGACCTAGCATAACCTTCACAAACAGCAACTTTATTTATTAAAGCACCATATACATCATAAATATTATTTTTAGACAAACTTGTATCATATTCTATATTATCAACTAAATAATCGTGAACCATTTTAATATCTTCATAGATATTTCCTGTTCTCCTAGATACTAAGCTATCTTTTACTTGCTCTATACTATTAATTGCATTTCTTACTTGAGTTTCACTTGAAAATTCATCTGTAAAATAATTAGCTTCACTTCCATTATTTATAAAAACATTATATGTCGTATTAGAACCATATGTTGTTGTTTCTATATTTAAATACATCTTACTTGGGCTTAAGTAAAAAACATCAGGGTTATCATATGTATATGCTTCTATAGCTGATTGGTAATAATCGCCAAGCTCATTTTGCCCATTTGGACTATCTAATATATCAGAAAAAGCATTTCCAAATTCTATTTTATATGTACCTGTTATCATATTTTCTTTATTTGTTTCTAAAGCTTTATAAATTGTTTTAGAAGGTTCTTCTAATTGATTATAAAAATATTTATCAATTGTAACATTACTATAATCTATATTTACATTGTTATTATTACTACTTTCAATACTATCTAAAGGGTTATTTTCTATAACTTGTGGTGTTTTTATACTTTCTAAATCTACTGTATCATCATTACTTGTGTAATTACCAACAAAATCTTGTGGAACACTTGCTGTTTCTTCTCCATTTATCTCTTCAAAAAAAATCACACCAAGTAAAATCAAAGCACAAATTATTAAAATCATAACAACTATCATTATAAAACTTGCAAATCTACTCTTCATAAAAAACTCCTTAATTTATACTAATCTTTTATATTATAACATTTTTTTATGTTTAAAACCAGTATATTTTTTATAATTTTTAGTTATACTATTTAAAACATTTATAATTATATATTTGTAAGCAATTTCCTTTTTTAGGAAATAATATTTTAGGAGAAAATTATGAGTTTAAAAGATGTTTTTAATAATTTATTTTCTTATAACCCAGAAATAGAATATAATTTTAGTATTTCAGATAATTCTGTTAAAAATAATGATAAAGAAAATAAAAAACCAGAAAAGATTTTTCCAAGTATAAAAGTAAATAAAGAATATATGCAAGTAAAATATAATACTTTAATTAACAGTGATATTATACTTAGGAACTTTATAATAAATATTAGAGGAAAACAATATGAGGCATTTATTTTATATATTGACGGTATGGTAGATTCTAAAATAATGAACGATTTTATTATTAAACCTTTAATGTTAAAAAACAAATCAAATTTGTATGAAGGTCCACAAAATAAAGTTGTATCACAAGCTATAACAAATAATATTACTGTTAAAAAAGTTAAAAAATTTAATTTAGCAAATTACTTAATGAATTCTTTAATTCCACAAAACTCAGTTAAACAGGTGTCTACTTTTGAAGAAGCAATTTCTGGAATTAATTCTGGTAATTGTGCTTTATTTGTTGATACTATTAATATTGCTTTTGATATAGAACTAAAAGGGTTTAAGCAAAGAAGTGTTGATAAACCTAATAATGAAATCATAATAAAAGGACCACACGAAGCTTTTGTTGAAAACATACGTACAAATACCTCATTAATTAGAAGAATTATTAATAATGAAAATCTTATTATAGAAAATGTTGATGTTGGTAAAATTACTAAAACAAAATGTGCCGTTTGTTATATGCAAAATATTACAAATGAAGATTTGATAAATGAAGTTAAATATAGATTACACAATTTGGAAATTGACTCTCTTCTTTCTGCTGGTGAACTAGAGCAATTAATTGTTGATTCTAATATTTTAGGAATACCAGAAGTTTTATCAACTGAAAGGCCTGATAAAGCTTGTAAATATTTGCTTTCTGGCAGAGTTTTAGTAATAGTTAATGGAACTCCATATGCAATAATTATGCCTGCTGTTATAGGTGATTTTCTTACATCATCAGAAGATAGTAATTTAAAAGTTAATTTTGGAAATTTCTTACGAGTTTTAAGAGTTTTAGCAAGTTTTATAACATTATTACTTCCCCGGGCTTTATGTTGCAATAACAAGTTTTCACCAAGAGATACTTCCAACTAGCCTTTTATATTCTATTTTAGCATCTAGAGCAAGTGTGCCTTTTCCAATTATAGCAGAAATACTACTTATGGAAATTTCTTTTGAGTTAATACGTGAAGCAGGTTTAAGAGTACCTTCTCCTATCGGTCCAACAATAGGAATTGTTGGTGCATTAGTATTAGGACAAGCTGCAGTAAGTGCAGGTATTGTAAGTCCTATTCTTATTATTATAGTTGCAATTACAGGTATTGCTTCATTTGCAATTCCAGACTTTTCTTTTGGTTTTCATTTAAGATATTTTAGATTTTTATTTATCTTATTAGGCTTTATGGCTGGTTTTTTAGGAATAGGTATCGGACTTTTTTGTTATATATCTATACTTTGCAGTCTTACTTCTTTTGGAGTACCTTTTACCTCTCCAATTGCACCTGCTATAGATTCTAAAGGAAATGGATATTTATTAGAACCAATTTGGAAAAGAGAAAAAAGACCACCATATATGGGAACTAAAAAAGAAGACTCTCAAGATAAACTTTCTATGAAATGGAAATATAACCCAAAATTACACAAAAAGAGGTGATATATATGTATAATAATAAAATAGGTACTATAGAAGCTATTATGCTTATTTTAACAATAATAATCGCACATACAGTTCTTGCAATGCCTACAGATATATTAAGTAATTATAAATCTTCTAGTATATTAAATCTAATATATGTAAGTATTTTCGCTGTTTTTATTTCTTACTTAATATATAGATTATTTAAAAATTTCCCTTCTATGGATATTATTGATATTTCTGAAACTATAGGTGGAAAAGTTTTTAAAAATATTATTGGTTTTATTTTTATTAGCTATTTTATAATAAGTTCTAGCATAATTCTTAGGAACTTTTGTGAAAGTGTACAAATTTTATATTTTCCTATGACAGATATTAGATTTATTATCTTTTTATTTGTTTTGTCACTTGTAATTGTTAACAAATTAAACTCTAATAGTGCAATTAAAACAAATGTAATTATTGTTCCAATTGCTTTATTTAGTGTAATATTTTTGTTTTTTACAAATATAACAAAATTTGTACCAGAAAGAATTTTTCCAATATTAGGTGAAGGTTTTTTTAATACTTTTGTTTTAGGACTTTCAAATATTGCTTGTTTTGGCTGTATTGCTTATTTATATTTCTTACCTCCACTTTTAAAAGATGAGAAGAGTTTTAAAAAAATATCTATAATTTCTATTCTAGCTACTAGTTTATATTTAATTTTTACTATAGCTACACTTTTATTTATATTTACATTTTTTACAGATGTAAGCGAGATATCTCCACTTTATACTGCAACTAGATATATAGAATTTGGGACATTTTTCCAAAGGCTAGAGTCTGTATTTTTACTTGTTTGGATATTAGTTTTTGCTTGTTATTTAAGTATTGTTTGTAAATTTTCTATAAACATTTTTCAAAAAATTACTAAGATTAGTAATAGTAAAGCATTAGTAGATGTTTTTGCTATTCTAATTCTAGCAATTGCTATTCTTCCTAAAAATTTAGCAATTTCACAGGCATTTGAAACTAAAATTTATCCCAAATTAGTAATTGGTGTTGTTTTAATTTTAGGGCTTGGAATACTTATTTTTGCAAACATAGCTAAAAAGAAACAATTAAGTAATAATAGTCTAAATAATAATTTTGATAACAGAAAGGAGCTT
>CALXEY010000048.1 GCA_944387455.1 uncultured Clostridia bacterium | reverse complement strand
CTATCTAAAGTAATTCCTTTTGTTTCATAAGGCCAACCTATACTATCTGTTATTTTTATACTTGTAGCACTTGGTATCATACTAAATATATCAGAAGCTGTTATATTAGTATATACTTTAGGAAGAACATCATCAATAAACTTATTTAGTTGGCTTACATTAAATGTTTTTACTTTATTTACTACGGCTGTTAGTACATCTCTCATTCTTTCAGTTCTTTTATAATCTCCTCCACTTGCATATCTTATTCTTGCATATGCTAAAGCTTGCTCTCCTGTTAATGTATATGTTCCTGCCTTTGTTATTCCTGGAATATGAGAAACTTCTTCAGAAGTTATATTCATACTAATTCCACCAATATCATCTATAATGTCTTTTACAGCATCAAAATTAACAGTAACAAATTCTGTAATATTTAAATCAAAATTAGTATTTAAAGTTTTAATTGCAAGAGGAGCTTCTCCATATGAATATGCGTGTGTTATTTTATCTAGACCATGACCTTCTATTTGAACATAAGTATCACGGTAAACAGAAACTAATTTTACTTCTTTAGTTTCATTATTCATACTAGCAATAATAATACAATCACTTCTATTACCCTTAGAATATGTATCAGCTCTAGAATCAATTCCAAAGATTGCAATATTTCTATATTTAGATAAATTTTCAGCAACCTCTGCTGATACATTTAAATCTTCTTCGTTTAAATCTACTTGTTGCATTTTTCCTAATTTACTATTAATAAATAAGAAAATTGCTCCTACAATAATAGCTAATAATATTAATAAAACTAACACTGTTATTCCAAATGCTTTTAATTTTCTTCCTTTTTTCTTTGCCACTTTTTATCTACTCCTTTTTCTATTGTAATGAATCTGGTACATCTAATGCCATTTCAGTGTATTCATTTAATTTATCTTGGCTTGTAAAAATTATTTGGTCATTTATTATTTGCCAATAATCTTTATTATCACTTAAATAATTAATTATTTTTTCTAGATATCCTAAAGAATCTTCTAATATTTTTTCAGAATCTTCTATTTTTTCCATATTTTCTTTTAATTGTTTGCTAGACTCTTCATCTACTGCAAGCTTTTTATATAATTCTTTATAATAATCACTAATATCTTTATCATCTATTTTAGCAAGTAATTTTTCTTCATCAAAATATTCATCTACTGTAGCATTAAAATCATTTAAAGCCTGTTTCATAACACTTATTTCTTGTTTAGTATTTGTAAAATCGGGTCCATCTTCTTTAATATTTTCTATTGTTAAAAAGTTTGCCATTTTGTCTCCATTAAAAGCTTTTATAAAATTTTGTGTAGATGTTACAACTTCACTCATATAATCTTTAAAAGTTTTTTCTATAACTGCATATGAACCTTTTGTTTTTATTTCTGTATCTAATGGGTTTTCTATTAAATTCCCATTTTCATCTGTCATTTGTATTTCTGCTATTTTATTTACTTCTGCTATTAATGTACCTAATTGATTTCCATGGTAAAATATAAAACCACCAATTAGTAAAAACAATATTACAACTATAAGAACAATAGTAATAATAATTTTTTTCTTACTCTTTTTCTTTTCATTACTTTTGTTTTCTTGTTTTACTTCTTCTTTAACAACTTCTTTGTTATCTTCCATAATATTTTTCTCCCCTTTTCTATAAAATTCTTTTTAATTATACTATTTATATTTTTTATTTACAAGTTTTTTCTTTTTTTATTTTAAAAAATTAAGAAAGTATTAATAACTTACTTTCTTAATTTTAAACTTTTAACTAACAATTTTTAAAACATCACTTAATGCCATGCCTAACTTTTCAGCAATTTCTTCTGCAGACATTTTGTTTTTAAATAATTTTTTTATTATATTATTTTCTCCTCGTTTTTCACCAAGCTGTCTTCCTCTCTTTTCTCCTAATTGTTCTCCTAGTTGCCTTCCTTCTTCTTTTGCATAATTAATTTCACTTATTCTGTCCATTTCCCAACGCTCTCTTAAATCTTGTAACCTTCTTTCTTCTTCTTCTCCTGTTAAATATTCTATGTCTTCTTTTGCGTCTCTAAATATTTTATTATTTTTTACTACCATTTCTATTAACCTCCTTATATTAAAAAGGTACAAAATTGTACATTTTTATTTTACATTTTGCACCTTTTTACTAGTATAAATTATTTTACAATTCTTAAAACATCACTTAATGCCATGCCTAACTTTTCAGCAATTTCTTCTGCTGGCATTTTGTTTTTAAATAATTTTTTTATTATATTATTTTCTCCTCGTTTTTCACCAAGCTGTCTTCCTCTCTTTTCTCCTAATTGTTCTCCTAGTTGCCTTCCTTCTTCTTTTGCATAATTAATTTCACTTATTCTGTCCATTTCCCAACGCTCTCTTAAATCTTGTAACCTTCTTTCTTCTTCTTCTCCTGTTAAATATTCTATGTCTTCTTTTGCATCTCTAAATATTTTATTATTTTTTACTACCATTTCTATTAACCTCCTATCACTATTATCTATAAATAATAACCACTGATTTAACGGGTCTTCTATTTTTATATCTTCTCTATTTCTAAACTTTGGTAATTCTATAAAATACCATTGTATATCCTTTATTACCTCATACTCTCGATGCTCATCTAATACTATTGCTGTTCTTGATACTTCTTCTTTTTCTGGAAATAATATATAATCTAATATATTTACCATTATTACTTTTTTTATTTTCTTATAATCAACTCCTTTCCCTACTTCTCTTGACATTATTTTTGAGCCATATACTGTTGTTCTTTCTTCTATGTTATGCTCATTTCTCCTTTGCATTTCTATATTTACTATTAACTCTCCATTTACTTCTACTTGTAAATCTAAGCTTCCACCTTTTTCTTCTTTAAAGAGTTTTTCTAAAGATACTTCTGCATTTACTTTTAGTGTTTTTACTTTTATTTTTAATAATGCCTCTAGAAAATTTATTAAATACTTTTCATTTCCCTTTCTTGAGAAAAATGACTTAAATAATATATCTTCTTTTAAACTTCTTTCCAAATATATCCCTCCTGATTATATCAATTTTTAAATATTTTTTCAAGTAACTAATTAATTTTTTCTTATATATTAATCCGTGTTTTAATTTTTACACTTTTACCTTATACTTTTTACCTTGTAAAATTATCTTACCTTATACTTATTTTACCTTATACTTTTTGCGTTTTTGGAAATTTTTAGACTTAAAATCTAAATGACACTAAAAACATTTATATTATAACAAAAATCAAAACTAATGTCAAAACATAAAAAGACAAAATTTTTATAAAAAAGTTTTTGGCTTAATTAAAACCAAAAACTTCTTTATTTACATTATATATTTTTCTTACATCTTATCTGGCATTTCAATTCCTAGTAAAGACGCACCTGTTTTTAAAATATCTCCAACTACTTTTGTTAGATATAATCTAGCATTTTCTACTTCTTTTTCCTCACCAATAATTTTATTCTCATTATAGAAATTACTAAATGCTTTTGCTAAATCTATTAAATATCTAGAAAGTATGGATGGTTCTTCTTTTTTTGTTACTTCTACTAATATATCTTCAAAATTATATATTAATTTTAAGATATTAACAGAATAATTATCATTAATTTTTTCTATATTTACATCTTTAAAACTTGGTACATTTTCTGCTTTTCTTAATATACTTTGTGTACGTACATAAGTATATTGAACATAAGGACCTGTCTCTCCTTGAAAATTTAAAATAGTATCCCAATCAAATATTTCATCTTTTACTCTATTATTTGATAAATCATTGAATATTACAGCACCAACTCCTACTTTTTTAGCAATAAGGTCTTTATCTTCTAATTCTGGGTTTTTATCTTCTATTATTTTTTTAGCTCTTTCTATTGCTTCATTTAATAAATCTTCTAATTTTATTGAAGTTCCTTCTCTAGTTGACATCTTACCTGTTGGAAGTAATACCATACCAAATGGTACGTGTATTAAACCATTTGTATATTTTTCATCTAAACCTAAATATTTCGCAGTTGCAAATATTTGCTTAAAATGTAATATTTGTTCATATGATGTTACATAAATTGCTTTATCAAAATCATATGTTCTTGCTCTGTAAAGTATAGCTGCTAAATCTCTTGTTGCATATGTTGATGAACCATTTGATTTTATAATTATACAAGGTGTATCTATACCTTGGTCAGTTAAATCTACTACTTTAGCTCCTTGTGATTCAACTAATTTTCCAGATTTTTCTAGAAGGTCTACTACTTCTTGCATTTTATCTGCATAAAAAGCTTCTCCGTTCCAAGATTCAAACTTAGAACCTAATAAATCATAAACTCTTTGGAACTCTTTTAAACTAACTTCTTTAAATCTATTCCATAATTCTACACAATAAGAATCTCCTTCTTCTAATTTTTTAAAGTTATTTCTACACTCTTCTAATACTTTTTCATCTTCTTTGCATAAATTATTTATTCTAATATAAATTTTAGTTAATTCATTTATAGGGTCTTTGTCTATATCATATTCATCACCCCATAATTTATAACCTTCTATTAATTTACCAAATTGTGTTCCATAATCTCCTAAATGATTTATACCTGTTACATTATAACCTAAAAATTTATATATATTAGATAAAGCTCCTCCAATAACTGTAGAACGCAAATGTCCTATGTGAAATGGTTTTGCAATATTAGGTGCCGAATAGTCTATTACTATATTTTTTCCTTCACCTATTTTTAAATTTTTATATTCTTGTTTTTCAACCCCTTCTAAAACTTCTTTTATTAAAACTTGTTTATCTACAAAAAAGTTTAAAAAACCACCTGCTACTTCTACTTTTTCTATTCCTGTATTTTCTAGATTTATTTTTTCTTTTATTTCATTTGCAATTATCTGTGGTGCTTTTTTTAATTCTTTTGCAAGTCTAAAACAAGGAAAAGAATAATCTCCATTTTTAGTATCTTTTGGTGTTTCTATATATGTTTCTAATTCTTTTTTATCAATATTTATTATTTTTTCTAATTCTTCTGATATCTTTTCTTTAAAATTTACCATTTAACTCCCTCTTTTTATTTGAATTTCCAAAATTATTATATTACACAATAGCCTAAAAGTCAAACAAAATTGCTTGCTTTATTTTTATATTGCTTTTTTCATCTTCATATATATTTCTTGCTTTAAATCTTCTACCCTTTGTTTTATGTTTCCTTCTTTTTTCACATCTATTGGTTCTAATATTTTTAATGTTACATCTTTTTTTCTTTTAAATATTTTTCTAATACCTTGTGGCTCTCTAAAAGTTATTACCATTGGAACTATTTTTTTATTATTTCTTACTGCAAAATCAAATGCTCCATTTTTAAAATGTCTTATTTTATCAAAATAGGGAAATAGTGCTGCTTCTGGGTAAAAGTGTATACTTCCTTTTCTAGCTAAAATATTATCAACTGCTTTTATAAAAGATTTTCTGTTTTTTATATTTTTTGGTATAGGAATTGCTCTTAATAATTTTATTAACTTTCGTACAAAAGGTATTTTAAAGCTTTCTTCTTGTGTTGTATAATATACTTTTTTACGACCATATGCAAGTCCGAATTATTGCACAATCTAGGAATAATACGTGGTTTGATACAGAAACTACATTTTCATCTATATTTCTAATATTTTCTTTTCCTTCTATTTTTAAATCATAGATTATTTTCATAAGTATTTTTAATACTGGATATCCTATAACATAATATACTATATTTGAAAGAAAATTAAATATTTTAGATTTTGGCACAAATTCATAATCTTCATCTATATTAAATTCTAATGGCTCCCACATTTCTATAATATGTTCATTTTCATCTATTTCTTCTAAATCTATATCTGAAATAGATTTTACATTTTCTATATTTAAATTATTTTTTAATAACATCTTTATCCCCTATCTCTTTTATTACTAAATCTGCTATATCATAACTTGCATTTCTATTTATATATTTTCTTTGGTTTTTAACCATTTCTTCTTGTAATTCTTTATTTTCTAAAACCTTTTTTGTTTTTTCTACTACTTCTTCTATTGTATCACATTTTTCAGACATCTTTAAGTCTTTGAAAAATTCAGCATTATAATTTTCACACCCAGGTATTGGCATTGTGTGTATAAATGGTTTTCCAATAGTTGCAATTTCTGTTGTTGTTAAACCTCCTGGTTTTGTTAAAACTAGGTCAGATGCTTTTATATATAAATTTAATTTTCTTGTAAAAGGTAATCTAATTACATTGTCATTTGCTTTATATTTTTCTTCTAATATTTTTAATAATTTTTTATTTTTGCCACAAGAAACTATAAATTTACAATTAGGTAGTTTTTCTAATAATTTATCTATCATTTTATCAACATTACCAAAACCCATACTTCCTGTAAGTATTAAAATATATTTTTTATCTAGTTCTAAATTTAATTCTTTTCTTATTTCTTCCTTTTTATAATCTAAACTACACTCTCTTTGTACTGGTATTCCTAATGGCAAGAGTTTTTCTTCTTTAATACCTCTATTTATAAAGTCTTGTTTTAATTTACTACTTGGTATTATAAAATAATCTGGATCTGTCTCTTCCCAAAAGGGTATCGATACATAGTCTGTTGCAATTGCAACAAAATGTATATTGTGTTCTTTTTTTATTGCTGTTAAACATTGTGCTGCAAATATATGTGTTGTTACTATATAATTATAATTATTTTCTATTATATATTCATATAATTTATTTTTATTTAACCAATTAAAAGTATAAACAGGTGATTTGAATTTTGTTTTTTGGTACAATTCTCCTAATTTGTATACTTTTTTAAATATTTTTCCATTATGTTTTGTAGAATTAATATATAAATTATTTACTTTATCTTTTATTCTTGGATTTATTATTTCTAAATATTCTTTAAAGTCTGCTCTTATATTTTTATCATTTAAGGCTTGTTTTACTGCCATTGCAGCTGAATTATGCCCTCCTCCTGTTCCACAAGATAATATTAATACTTTTTTTGGTCTTTCTTTATTTATTTTTCTAACTATTTTTTTATAAAAACTATCTAAAGCTCCAATATATTCTTTATTCCAAGGTTTGTTTCTTCCATAAAAATGAATTATTACTGTATTTTCTTTTATCCATTTTAATGTTAATTTATTTTTACTGTTATTTATATTATATAATGTTAATACTCTTTCTCCTAAATTATATTTTAATTCATCTACTAATTTTATTTTATTACCAAAAAGTGCTGTTACTATATCTTGGTCTGGTAATAATAGCTTTTTACTATTGTTTTTAATATATTCTTTTACAATTTTTTCTACATCTATTTTTCTTAATAGTTTTAAATTAATTAATAGCACTCCTGTATTTATATATGGTTCATCTTCTTTTATGTCTAGTCTTATTTCGTGGAATTTATGTAATACTTTTTTTATATGTGTTGCTGCAATAAAATAATTTCCCTCAAAATCAGTCTCATACAAACTTTTCAAATTATTTATAACTATTGTATCTGCATCTAGATATAATACTTTATCAATATCTTTTGGTAAGTATTTGCTAGCAAATAATCTAAAATAAATTTCTTCTGGATATCTTTTTTCCACTATTGGGAATTTTTCTATTTCTGAATCTGATATTTTTATGTATTTTACTGTAAATCTATTTACATCTAATGCCTCTACTATTTTTTCTTTGTCTTCATCACTTAAATTTCTATGCAATATAAAAATATCAAATTTTTCTTCTTTATTTGAATATTTTATTGAATTTAATAAAACATTTAATTGATTTACATATTTACTATTTACAGATACTAATATATTCACTTTAAAACCCACCCACTTTTATTTTTTATGACATTGTATCATATTTATTTTTAATTTTCCATATCAAAAAAGACCTATCGGTCTTTTTTCTTTTATCAAAATATATAATAATAATGTTATTTATTTTTCACTTTATATATAGATACTATTGGGTCTTCTTTTTTTAAGCCATATCCCATTTGTTGCGAAGCTGCTCTGCATCCATATTGACATATATCTTTTTTGTTGCAATCTTTACAAAATACTGGTTCAATTTTTGCCCATTGTTTTAGTTTATCTGATTTTAAAATATCTATCATTTTATTATCAAATATATTTCCTATTACTTCTGGTGAATGATTGCAATATCTAATGTTTCCATCTCTTGTCAAAGTATATCTTCTATTTAAGTTATTAACTCCACAATTTGAAAATACTATGTTAGGATAGTCATCTGGATCTAACACACAATGTGGCGTACACACTAAAGAATATAATTTCAAATTATGTTTTTCAGCAAATTTTTGACACTCTTTATATGCATTTTGTAAATCATCAAGATTAGCTAAAATATCATTATATTCATTACAACCGTTTCCACCAATATTATATCTATTAATCATTATTCTTTTAATGCCTAAACCGTATATAAATTCTAATGTTTTTTCTATATCTTTAACATTATATTTAGTTATAACTATTGGAGCAACTACCTCTATACCGTTATTAATAATTTCTTTAATAGCTTTTATACTTTTATCAAAAGAACCTTTTATTCCATTTATATTTTCGTGAATTTCTTTACTGTATGAATTTATTGTTATTTCAATTAAATCAACTTTTAATTTTACTAATAATTTTATTTTTTCACTATCAAGTAAAGTTGCATTTGTAATAATGGTAACTCTTTTATTTCTAGCTTTAACATACATAATACAGTCTAATAATTCTTGGAAATTCATTGTTGGTTCTCCACCGTGAAAAAGTTATTTCATCACATTTCACAGATTTTATAAATTGTTTTAATGTTTTTTTAGGATTATATTTTTCAATATCTACTGTATTATCATTTTCTTTTTTCCAGTAATTATAACAATATCTACATTTCAAATTACATAAAGTAGTCATCTCATATATTACTCCGGGCAATTTAACCTTTTTAAACATCTTTTTCTCCTTGATTTGTCATTTTTTCTTTATTTTCTTCTTCTTTTTTCTTTTTAGATTTTTTCTTTTTTATTATTATATATGAGACAACTGCAATCACAAGAACAATAGGTGCTACTATTATAAATACTTTTTCTAAATTTATAGAATTAGATGCTGAAGGACCAGCAGCATAACAAGTTGGTTCAGCTCTAATAGTAACTGCTAATACAGTATTTCGAAATAGATATCCTACATTAACAAATAGGAAACTCATTATTACTCTTGAAATATTAGTCATAGCAATTTTAAATTTCAAAAATCTTTTTTTCATAACAATCCCCACCTTTTTACTTTCTATTATAATAATAACATTTTTTTACATTTTTGTATATAATTTTTATATTTTTTGTTAATTTTTTAAAAATGTGTATTTTCATTTAAATTATTTAATTTTTCCCACTCCATCATTTTATCTTCTATTTTTTTATTTAATTCATCTTTTTCTTTTTGTAAATCATTTAGTTTAACATAGTCAGTTAAATTTTCTTTTCTTTGCATTTCTGTTTCTATTTCTTCTATTTGTTTTTCTATATTTTCTATTTCCTCTTCTATTTTTTTCATCTTATTTTTTCTTCTTGTTATTTCTTTATTTAATAAATATTGTTCTTTTGAACTTATTTTTCCATTGTTGTTTTGTATAGAATTTATTTGATTTTCTTTTTCATTTTTTCTTTTTTCTTCTATATTTTCAATGTTTTTTTCTTTATATTCTAGATATTCTTCATATGTACCATTAAAAAATGTAACACCATTTTTAGTAAATTCTAATATTTTGTTTGCTAATTTTTTAACAAAATATCTATCATGAGATACAAATATTAAAGTTCCTTCATATTCTTTTAATATATTTTCTAAACTTTCTTTTCCTATTATATCCATATGGTTTGTTGGTTCATCAAGCATTAATAAGTTTGGTTCTTTCTTAAATATTTCACAAAGTTTTAGTCTTGATTTTTCTCCGCCTGATAACATTTTTATTTTTTTATCTACATCTTCTCCAGTAAATAAAAATGTTCCAAGTATTGTTCTTAATTTTGTTGTTGTAAGTTCTGGAAATTTTTTACTAAATTCTTCAAATACAGTATTTTCTTCGTTTTCAAATTCTAATTGTTGGTCAAAATATCCTAAAGAAACATTAAAACCATATGAAAAACTTCCACCTAAAGTTTTTATTTTCCCTGCTAATGTTTTTAAAAGTGTAGATTTTCCAATTCCATTTTCACCAATTATAGCAAGCTTGTCTCCTCTATATAATGAAAAAGAAACTTTTTGTAATACTTTGTTATAACCAATACTTAAGTCTTTTACTTCTAATACATCTTTTCCACTTTGTTTTATATTAAAATTATTGTGAAATGTTTTTAAGTCATATTTATTTGGTTCTTCTATTTTTACCATTTTTTCTATTTGTTTTAATTTAGATAATGCCATTTTTGCTTTTGTTGGTTTATATTTAAACCTATTTACAATTGCTTCTAGTCTTTTTATTTCTTTTTGTTGGTACTCGTAGTCTTTTAATTGTTTTTCATAATTTGTTCTTTTTTGTCTTTCAAAATCTTCATAATTACCTTTATATAATGTCATTGCACCATATTCTATTTCATATACTTTATTTACAATTTTATTTAAAAACATCCTGTCGTGTGATACTACCACAACTGCTTTTTCATAGTTTTTTAAATATTTTTCTAACCACTCTATTGCTGTTATATCTAAATGGTTTGTTGGCTCATCTAATAATAATATATCTGGTTTACTAAGTAGCAACTTTAAGAAGGCTATTTTTGTTCTTTGCCCACCAGAAAATTCTGATATTTTCTTTTTCTCATCTTCTACATTAAAACCAAATTTTCTTAATGCTGTATCTATTTCCTTTTTATATGTATATCCACCTAAAAACTGGTATTTATCTAAACTTTCTGTATATTCTTTTATTATTTTTTCTGAAGAATTATTAATCATTTTATTACTTAAATTTTCTATTTTCTTTTCTAAATCTGTTATATTTTTATATACTTTTAAAATTTCATCTTTCATTAAAATATTATCATCTTCAAATTCTATTTGTTTTAAATAACCAATTTTAGGTTTTCCTTCTTTTATAACAGAAAACTTACTTTCTCCTACACCTTCTTCTAGCGTTGAATTATCTATTAAAGCTTTTAACAAAGTACTTTTTCCTGCTCCATTTCTCCCAACTACTGCTATTTTATCTTTATTATTTATTTCAAAATCTATTTCTTCTAATATTGTTTCTGCTCCATAACTTACAGAACCATTTATTATTCTATAATTCATTTATATCACCTATAAGATTATAACAAAAATATACAAAAATTTCCACAATGAACCAAAACAAGATAGTGTCAAGTTATTTCGGGAAAATTTATTAAAAAATTTTTACCCACAAAATTGCTCTACAAATAAGCTGTTC
>CALXEY010000047.1 GCA_944387455.1 uncultured Clostridia bacterium | reverse complement strand
TTTTCAGGTGATTTAATTCTTTCTTTTGCATATACTTCTCTGGCGTGTTCACTGTCTGGAACACCATCATTATAAAATCCATATCTTTTCGCTAATTCGCTAAAACTAATTTTTTCACCACTTTCTAATACAATCTCATTTCCTATATGGATATGTGAAACAGTTGATAAATCTCCATCCACATCTCTTTCATCCATTTTGTCTTTACTAGGGTCTGGATGTTTTTGTGCTTCTTCAAGATTTAATTCTACTGTATCTTCTCCTTCTTCTTCATATTCACCTATTACACTTCTGGTTGACGTATCTGTTGCAAAAGTCACATTATCTGTTCTTAATTGTATAGCCATAGCTTGTGTTGAATCTCTAGCCTCTTCCCCAATATTTATTTCAATTCTGCCTAACTCCCTATTATCAATTTGGATAATTTTAGAACCTATTTGATATTCACTAAGTACAGCATCTTTTTCAACTCTTCCTTCATTATCCACTTGATATGTTTCCCTTCTTGGGTCGTTTCCTGTGCTATCTCTTTGCTCAAGTCCTGGTAAATAAACTGAAAGGGGTCTTACTTTTCCATCTTTTCCGATTGCTATTAATGAATATCTTGTAGACTTATTATCATAATTATCTCCATTTTTATCTTCTAATTCACTCATCTCGTAAGATTCAATAACACCTATAGCTTCAATATCTTGAGGTAGCCCTAACCATTTTCTAACGTCATGCATATCATTTGCTCTCTCATCTAAATCTATATATTGCTTTATATTTACATCGTCTTCTGTAGAAGTTAAATCTCTTTGTCCATTTTGTAATCTTACTCTTTCAACTTGTTTTCTTTTTTTGTTCCTTTCATCATCTCTTTTTTTCTTTCTTCTATTTCTATCTTCACTGCTTCTATCATCTAAGTTCACCCATGAAATTTGTCTTACTCTCTCATCTCTGTTTCCAAATTCTCTTTGATATGTATCTATTGCCTTAGATAATTTTCCTTCTTCTTCAATTTCTTCTCTTGGAAGTCTATCTATTGCATCTTTTATTTGATTTGAAAGTTCATTTTCTAAAGTATTTTGTAGCATTAAAATATTATCTTCCATAACATCAACTTCTAAGACACCAATTTTAGTTTCTCCAATATAATATTGATATAAATCTTTATTTTCAGAACTTTTAACAACTGTAACAGCAATAGTTCTTTCATTTTCACCATTACCTATTTTAATTAACATAGAAAATCACCTCTTAAATTATTTCACCTATTAAATCATAAGCATTTACATCTATTATTCTACATTTAACAAATTCATTTATCAAGTCTTTTTCTTCTATTTCTTTTCCCTTATTATTTTTTATATACATCAAACCATCAATATCTGGTACATCTAACATTGTTCTTCCAATATAATATTTTCCATCAAAAGACATATCTTCAATTAAAACTTCATAAATTTTTCCAATTTTTATTTTTAAATTTTCTTTTGATATTTTTTGCTGAGCTTCCATTATTTTATTATATCTTGATTTCTTAGTTTTCCAATGTATTTGGCTATCTAATTTAGAAGCTGGAGTGCCTTCTTCTTTTGAATATTCAAATACTCCTAATTTATCAAATTTGGTTTGTTTTACAAAATCTAATAATTCGTTAAATTCTTCTTTACTCTCTCCTGGAAAACCAACTATCAAACTTGTTCTTAAAGTTACATTAGGTATTTTATTTCTTATTTTAGTAATTAAACTTTCTATTTGTTTTTTACTTGTTCTTCTATTCATCTTTTTTAAAACATTATCAGAAATATGTTGAAGTGGTATATCAAAATATTTTGCAATTTTAGAATTATTTGCAACAACATCTATTAGCTCATCTGTAATTCCTTCTGGATAAGAATATAAAAATCTTATCCATTTAATTTCTTTAATTTTACAAAGTTCTTCTAACAATTCTGCTAAGCAAGATTTTCCATATAAATCAATACCATATTTTGTAGTATCTTGTGCAATTATTATTAATTCTTTTATTCCTTTTTTAACCAAACTCTTTGCTTCTTCTATTATATCTTCTTTTTTTCTACTAACAAAAGGACCTCTAATATATGGAATAGCACAATATGTACATCTATTACTACAACCTTCACCTATTTTTAAATAAGCATAATTTTTCCCAGTTGTAATTGTTCTATTTAAAAACTCTTCTTTATAAAACATAGGTAATGGTTTTAGTTCTGATATTTTTGTTATCTTCTTTGTCTTTGATTTTTCCACAATATCTCTTTTTACTAAATCTTCAATCTTATTCCAGAAAATATCATATTCATCTAATTTTATAAATAAATCAACTTCTGGAAGAAGCTTTACTAATTCTTCATAATATCTTTGTACTAAACATCCCATTACAATCAAATATTTACATCTTTTTTTCTTATATTCAGCCATTTCTAATATTGTATTAATTGCCTCTTCTTTAGCAGAGTCAATAAACCCACAGGTATTAATAACAATCATATCTGCTTTTTCCTCATCATTTACAATATTATAATTATGACTTTTAAATTTACCAATTATTATTTCAGTATCTATTAAATTCTTACTACAACCTAAACTTATAAAACCTACATCCATATTTAACTCCTTTGAGACAAAAAATGGGTGTCCCTCTTTGTCTCACTCTTTATGACTACATATATGTTTTCTCGTTAATTCCATTAAATCTAGTTTTGTGAAGCCTTCTACTTGTGTTTTTGTTCTGTCTTTTTTTAACTCTTCTTTTAATAATTTTATTATTTCTTCTTTATCTTCTTTTTTTAACATATCTATGTAATCTATTATTATTATTCCGCCTATATCTCTTAGTCTTATTTGTTTTGCTATTTCCACAGTTGCTTCTTTGTTTACTTTTAATATCGTTTGTTCTAAATTTTTATTTCCTGTATATTTTCCTGTATTTACATCTATTGCTGTTAACGCTTCTGTTTTGTCTATTGTTATAAAGCCTCCACATTTAAGCCATATTTTTCTGTTTTTTGATTTTTTTATTTGTTTTTCTAAATCATATATATCAAAAATATTTTCTTTTAATTCTATTTTTATATTTTTATATTCTTTATTTTCTTCTAGTAATTTTTCTAAATTTTCTTTTTCTTGTTTTTCATCTACAACTATTTTTTCTATATTTTTTTCTGTTAAATCTATTAACATTTTTTCTATTATATCTTCACTCTTATATAATAATTGTGGCTTATTACTATTAAAATCAACATTTATTTTCGTTATTTTCTCCCATTTTTTTTCTATCTTTTTGATATCTTCTATTATTTCTTTTTCTTTTCCTTCTGCTGATGTTCTAATTATTGCTCCATTTCCACTGCTTAGATTTTCTTTTACTATTTTTAATAATCTTTCTTGTTCTTTTTTGTCTTCTATTTTTTGTGATATTGTTACTATATCTGTATTTGGCAAAAGAACAATATATTTACTTGGCAAGTTTATATGTGTTGATACTCTTGCTCCTTTTTTATCATTACTATCTTTTTTTACTTGTACTAATATTTTCTGATTTGGTTTTATTGTTTTCTTTATACTAACACTTGTGTCTATTTTTTCTTTTTTCTCATCTACTTTTGGTAATACATCTTTTAAATGTATAAAACTATTTTTTTCTGTACCTATATCTACAAATGCTGATTGCATACCTTCTACAATGTCTTTTACTATTCCTATATATATATTTCCTTCTTTTCTTGTTTCTTTATCTTCTTCTTCGTAATATTCTAAAAGTATTCCATTTTCTACAAGTGCTATTTTTCTTTCTCCTCCATTATTTTTTTGTATAAATATTTCTGTCATTTTAACCTTCCTTTTTATTAAATTTATTCATTGCATTATCTACTCCACTTTTTATTATTTCTATTACTGCATCTTTTGCAAGTGAAGTTGATTTATCTAAGATTTGTTTTTCTTCTTCTGGTATTGGTCCTATTACATATTTTATAAAGTCTTCATCTTCTGGTTTTCCAATTCCAATTCTTACTCTTGGAAATTCTGTTCCTAGGTATTTTACTACTGATTTCATTCCATTATGAGACCCTGGATTTCCTTTTTTTCTTAGCTTTATTACTCCTAAATCTATATCCATATCATCATAAATAACAATTATATTATTATTTTCTATTTTATAGAAATCCACTATTTCTTTAATACTTTCTCCACTTAAGTTCATATATGTTTGTGGTTTTAATAAAATTACTTTTTCTCCTTCTATTATTCCACTTCCATATAAACCTTTAAATTTCTTTTTATTTATTTCTATATTATATTCTTTTGATATTTTATTTACTGTATCAAACCCCATATTATGTCTTGTATTTCCATAATCTTCTTCTGGGTTTCCTAAACCTACTATTAAATACATTTTTTTCTCCTGTTTTATTTTTTACTTATCTATTTTACCTTATTTTTTCTATTTTTTCAAGTTTTTGAGAAATTTTTGTCTAGTTGCAAAGAAGAGTGTATTTAAAGTTCTAAACACACTCTTCTTATATTGTAGAAATTATTCTACTTGTTTAGGCTTTTACTCCAGTTTTTGTATATTTCTTCTGCATTATGAGATTTTCTGCTTACTAGAACTGGAATATTATCAATGCTAATAACAATGCCTTCTAGCTTTTCATCCTCCTCGAAAATGCTTGATACTCTTAGGACTTCTTGCAATTCACATCCATCTTCGAAACACCCTGCAAGGACTTCTATTATTTGTTTTGGAGTAATATTATAATTTCTATAACCCCTTACAAACAAAAGCCCTTCATTATGTGCAACATATTCTGTCATAACACTTATTCCGTCTTTTTCGAAGACAATATCACCTACTACCTTTCTTGTTCTTAAGATGTCAAACCTTCCAGCAATTTCTGTTACTGACATTTTTTCTCCTTACAACAAGCTTATTGCTACAAAGATATTGTAACATAATTTTACATAATTTTCAAATATTAAAAAATACCAACTATATTTCCTTCTTCATCAATATCAATACTTTCTGCTGAAGGTACTTTTGGAAGACCTGGCATTGTCATAATATTACCTGCTAAAACCACAATAAAGCCTGCTCCTGCTTTTATTTCAACATCTCTTACAGTAATATTATAATTGTTATTGCACTCCAAATTTTTAGGGTCATCTGAAAATGAATATTGTGTTTTTGCAATACAAACTGGTAAATTACTATAACCTAGTTTTTCTATCATCTCAATATTTTTATTTGCTTCTTCTTCATATTCTACGTCTTTTGCTCCATAAATCTTAGTTGCAACTTTAAATATTTTCTCTTTAATACTATCATTATCATTATATATAAACTTAAAATCTTCCTCTTTTTCTACTAAACTTACAAGTTTTGTTGCAATATCAGTTGCACCTTCTCCACCTTTTGCCCAACCTTCAACAACACTCATTTTTATATTTTTTTCTTTTAATTTATTTTCCAACCAATTAATTTCCTTTTCTGTATCAGATGTATATCTATTTAAAGCAACTATTACATTTAAGCCAAATTTGTTTTTTAAATTATCAATATGGCGGTATAAATTATCAATTCCTTTTTCTAGGCCGTCTATATTTTCTTCTTGTATTTTATCTTTCTCTATTCCTCCGTGATATTTAATTGCTTTTATAGTTGCAACTAGTACTACAGCATCTGGTTTTAGCCCTGTTTTTCTACATTTTATATCTAAGAATTTTTCAGCACCTAAATCTGCTCCAAAACCTGCTTCTGTAATAACGTAATCACTTAATTTCATTGCCATTTTAGTTGCAATAATGCTATTACAACCGTGTGCTATATTTGCAAAAGGACCTCCACTAATTATTGCTGGTGTATGTTCTAATGTTTGTACTAAATTTGGTTTTATAGTATCTTTTAAAAGCACAGCCATTGCTCCATTTGCTTTTAAAGCTCTTGCAAAAATTGGTTTATTTTCTTTATTAAAACCTACAATTATATTACCTAATCTTTCTTTTAAATCTTTTATATCTTTTGATAAACATACAATTGCCATTATTTCTGATGCAACAGTTATATCAAATTTATCTCTTCTTGGAACAATTTTCTTTTCACCTGATAGCCCTGTTTCTACTTCTCTTAATTGTCTATCATTTAGATCCATACATCTTTTCCATACAACTCTTTCAAAACCTAATTCATTTCCAAAATAAATATGGTTATCTATCATAGAAGAAAGTAAATTATTTGCAGACGTCATTGCGTGAATATCACCTGTAAAATGTAAATTAATATCTTCCATAGGAGCTACTTGTACTCTTCCACCACCTGTTGCACCACCTTTTATCCCAAATACAGGACCTAAAGAAGGTTCTCTTAATGCTAAAATAGATTTTTCACCTATTTTTCTTAAACCGTCTGCTATAGCAATTGATACAGTAGTTTTTCCTTCACCTAGAGGTGTTGGGCTTATTGCTGTAACTAATACTAACTTCCCGTCTTTTTTATCTTTTCTTTTTTCTAAAATTGAATTAGAAAGCTTAGCCTTATATTTCCCATATAATTCTACATCTTCTTCATCAATATCTAAATTTTTAGCAATTGTAGTAATTTCCTCTAACTTTGTATTTCTTGCAATTTCAATATCTGTCATAAATATCCCTCCTTATAGCAAAATAAAGGCTTAAAATAGCCTTATTTTAAATTATTAACCCTGCTACAACACCAATTAAAGCTCCAACTAATACTTGGAAAGGAGTATGTCCTAATACTTCTACTAGTTTTTCTGAAACTTGTACTCCTGTTAAACCTGGTGTTTCTATTAATTTATTTAATAATTCTGCTTGTTTTCCTGCTGCCCTTCTAACTCCGGCAAGCATCATACATAACAACAAAAGCCACTACCATTGCCACTGCAAAAATCGGTGTTCCTACACCTTCATATTTTCCAACTAAAGTTGCTAAACTTGCAACTACTGCAGAGTGAGAACTTGGCATACCACCTGCACCTAATATTCTTTTAAAATTAAATTTTTTTGTTGTTACCAAATCATATATTAATTTAAATAATTGAATTCCAAACCATAATAGAAATGGAACATATATATATTTATTTTGTATAAATGTAAGTAAATTATTTTCCATTATAAAAAACTCTCCTTTTATTTATTCTTCTGTTTCGAAGTTCTCTTCTTTTATTTCTCCGTCTTTATTTACTAATATTGTTATTTTCTTTTCTGCTTCTTCTAATATTTTGTTGCACTCTTTTGATATTTTTATTCCTTCTTCAAATTTAGCAACTGAATCATCTAAATTTAAATCTCCTTTTTCTAGTTCAGTTACTATTTTTTCTAAACTTTCCATTTGTTCTTCAAAACTTTTACTCATTTTACTTTCTCCAATCTATTTTATTTTAATCTATAATAGCAGATTTTCTTCCATCTGAAAACCTTAAATCTATTTTATCACCTTTAATTAACTCATCTTTACTCTTAATTATTTTACCTTCTTTTTCTGTTATAGAATAACCTCTAGATAATGTTTTTAAAGGACTTAAGGCATCTAGTTTTGCTAATAATTCTATATATTTGTTTTTTTCTTTCTCAGATTTAATCTTAATTCCAGCCTCTAATCTTTTTAATAAATTATCTAAACTTATATAATTATCATTTACTTTTCTTAATGGCTCTCTAAATACTACGCTTGACATTACTTTTTCAAATCTTAATTTCATTAACTCTACTTTTTTTAGTAAAGCCATTCTTAACCTATCTTGGTAACTAACTATTTTTTTATTTAATTCATATACATCTGGAACTGCAAGTTCTGCTGCAGCAGAAGGTGTTGGTGCTCTTAAATCTGCTACAAAATCTGATATTGAGAAATCTGTTTCGTGTCCAACTGCTGAAATTACAGGTATTTTTGAATCATATATACTACGTGCTACAATTTCTTCATTAAAAGGCCATAAATCTTCTAGCGAACCTCCTCCACGTGCTAAAATTATTACATCTGCTAAATTATTTTCGTTCATATATTTTATTCCTTCTGCAATTTTTTCTGCAGCACCGCTCACCTTGTACTGGAACAGGTAATAATCTTATATATACATTTGGATTTCTTCTTGTTGAAACATTTATAATATCTCTAATTACAGAACCTGTTTTAGAAGTTAATACACCTATTACTTTTGGCATAAGAGGTATTCTCTTTTTATGTTCTTCTAAAAATAGCCCTTCTTTATCTAATCTTTCTTTTAATTCTTTATATTTAGTATATAAATCACCTAAGCCGTCTTCTTCCATTATTTTTACATATATTTGGTAAACTCCGTCTCTTTCAAAAACAGCTACACTTCCCAAAACTATAACTTTCATACCGTCTTTTGGTATGAAAGTTAATTTTTCAGCATATGATTTAAAACATATACATTTAATCAAAGAATTTTCATCTTTTAATGTAAAATACATATGACCTGTATAATGATTTTTAAAATTAGATATTTCACCTTTAACAAGAACTTGACTTAAATTCTCATCGTTTGCTATTTTATCTTTTATATATCTATTTAAGTCAGAAACAGTAACTGCCATATCACTATATCTCATATCAATTCTTCCTTTTCTATTCTTTTACCACACTTGCTAAAATACCATTTACAAATTTTTGTGAGCTATCTTCACCATATTTTTTTGCAAGCTCAACTGCTTCATTTATAGCAACTTTAAATGGTAAATCTTTATATTTTATTTCATATATTGCAAGTTTTAATATACTTAAATCTATTTTAGAAATACGTTCTAATTTCCAATCTGATTTTAAATTTTTAGAAATTTCTTCTTCTATTTCTTCTTTATTTTTTTCTATCCCAAAAACTGCGTCTTTTATATATGAAACTGCATCTTCATCACTTAAATTATTGTCTTCTAAATATAGCTCTAATTGTTCTTCTATATTTTCTTTTTTTTGTATTTCTAAACTGTATATTAATTTAAAAGCTTCTTCTCTTATCCTAGATCGATTCATTTTGTTTCCTTTCTGTTTTTACATTTTGTCTATAAAACTTTTTAATTTTGTTTTAACCTCTTCTTTATTTTGTTGTACATAATTTCCAATTATAGCACCTAATACTATTACAACTACAGCAATTATCAAATCTTGTAATCTTGTTATTAATATTAAAACTGCTATAATTATTCCTATAATTGCACCTTTATAATGATTCCAAAAATCTTTAAAACCATCCATTTTTTATCATCCTTTCCTTAGTTTATGCTTCTTCTTGTTTATCTGCAACTTTTTTAACTGTTATATTTACTTCTTTAACTTCTAAGTCTGTTGCTGTTTTTATTTTTTCTTTTATTTTTGTTTGTAAGTTTGCTGATAAATCTTTTATTACTACATCTGAACTTACTATTAAATTAATATAGACTTTTACATTGTTTTCTTTATCTAATTCAACTCTTGTTGTAACATTTTCTGTACTTTGGAAATTTAATGCTACAGAATTTACTAAATTTTCTATTGTTTCTTTAGAAATCATAAGTTTTCCACTTTCGTTTTCTAACAAAACTCCTTGTCTTTCTTTTATTTGTTCTTTTGATGTTGAATCAAAAAATATACATTTAATTGATAATAGTATAAATACTATACTTAAACCAAGTACTATTTTACTTGATGTTTCTCCTACTATTATTCTATATATTACATTTCCTGTAATATCCATATCTAGCCAACCAAATATTAATAAACATAGTATTATTGATAATATTAGCATAATATTAGAATATATGATTAATGTGATTTTTTCTAAAATTTTCATTTCTTTTATTCTCCTTTTCTTACTTTATTTTTTATTTATTTTACTCTTCAGAAGTATCTTCTTTTTCAATATTTGCTGTGTCTGTATTTACTCCTTGTACGTGAACATTTACTTCTTCTACTTTTAACCCTGTCATACTTTCCACTGCTTTTTTTACTCTGTTTTGAATTTCAAAAGCTACATCTGGTATTCT
The DNA here is from genome assembly GCA_944387455.1 of uncultured Clostridia bacterium. Taxonomy (GTDB): domain Bacteria; phylum Bacillota; class Clostridia; order TANB77; family CAG-508; genus CAG-269. The sequence goes on along the minus strand of CALXEY010000047.1, from coordinate 1,496 downwards.
TGAACCATATTCTACTATAATATTTACATCTATTTTAACATTTTTTTCATTAATTTCTGTTTTTATTCCTTTAGCTAAATTTTTCTTTCCACTAAATACTTCTGATATTCCTCCTGCAAAGCCTCCTGCCATACCAGCAACTCCTTGTACTTCTGATACTGCAACACCTGCTATTACTGATACTACATCGTCTGATATTTTTATTCCGTCATCTTCTGTTTTTATTTCTTCATCTAGTTCTACTATTTCCTCTTTTTTCTCATTTTCTTTATTTTCATCACTCATAATAAATTCCTCCTAACAAAAAAGATATACTTTATTTATTTCTAAATAAGTATATCAATTTTTTATTAATTTTACAACCATTTTAGGAAATTTTAAGAAAATTTTTAACTTTTTTCATATTAATCGCTAATTTTTACAACTACAGTATTTTCTATAATTTTAATACTATCTTTATCAGGGAAATTTGCCATAGTTTTATATTCTTCTGTTTCTAAAATATTTTTACAATTATCTTTTCCTACTAATTTCAAATTAACTCCGATATATTCATAAAACATCTTATTCCAACTATCTTGGTTATCTTCCCACACTGTTGGTTCACTTGATATAAAGCCCCAAGTTCTATCAAATATTTTTTTAGTTTCTAGCCCTGTATTTTCTCTTGATAAATAATTATTATCTTTAAGATTTCCAACTATTAAAACTGGCATATTTTCATTAAAATTATCTAAATTCTCTATTCTATCCACAATTCTTAAAGCAGTATTTTCTGTTTGGTTTTGCATCACTTTTATTGCTAAATATGATGCATTATCTTGCCAAATATAATTCCAAGAAATTATAATAGTAGAAATTGCCACAATATATTTTATAGCTTTTGTTATATTTGCTTTAGGTAGCATTTCCAAAATCTTAAAAAACATTGGAATAATAAATATCATAGAACAAGCCATTAATATATGTATATCAACATCTGGTATCATAATTTCAATTACACCAAAACAAATTGGTAAAATAACAATTAAAAATAATAATAAAATTGTATTTGATATTTTCTTATATATTTTATTTTTTACAACTATATAAATCAAAGAACATATTGATAATGTAAAAATAATTATATAGAAAATATGTGTGTTCCAGATTGTATTTGCTATCATTTTATCTGTAAAGTAATAATTAAAAAAGCTTTGATAACTTTGTGGTAATAGATTAGGTATATTTAATAAGCTTTCTATCCCAATTTGATTTGCTCCACTATAGTTACTTACTTCTAAGTTTTTAAAGAATAATGTCGCATATGCAAAAACATAAAATAATATTATTCCAATTATGCCCATAATAATATATCTTAAAGCATTTTTTAAAACTTGTTTTATATCTTTTTTATTTAATATATCTATAATTAAACTAGCTACTGCAAGCACCATTGCAACTGATAAATATGTTTGATACATACCCATTGCAAAAGCTAAAAACATACCTGCTAA
>CALXEY010000046.1 GCA_944387455.1 uncultured Clostridia bacterium | reverse complement strand
TTTTCAAAGAAAATTATTTTATACTGTTGCAGTATAGAGTAATTTTCTTTTTTATGCTATAATCATCTCGACAAATTCTTTTTGATATATAATTATTTGTAATTTTATAACATTATTTGTTGGTATTTTATTTGCACATAATTTGCACGAGTAAAAAATTAAAATGCTTTAATATCAAAGGTTAGCAAGTTTGTACGAATTTCCTGCCCACCAAATATTATAAATAAGAACTATTTATTAATTCTATATTAATGTGAGATTTTTGTGAAATTTTAGATTTATAGTTAAAATTAGGTTTTTGTAATCGAAATATTCATAGTAAATGTTTAAAATTAAATAACGGTAATAAATAAAAATAGTTATTTTATAGGAGGTGGAAGTTTTAAGGAAAAAGATAATTTTTTTAAAAGAAAGAAATAATTTGCAATACATTGGAAAGATAGATAAACAAAAAATAGGAGATTATGCAGAAAAAATAACCAATGATGAAATAGTATTAACAAAAGAAAGAAAAGTACACATATATAAAGAGCACAAAAATGATTATGAGATAATTATGAATAATCTAAAAAATGTGATTTTACAGGATAATAAAAACAAAGACACATTGTTTTTTATAGGAAAAATAGATAAGGAAAATCTAAATGTTGTTTTAAAATTAAATACAACAAACAGTAAAGAGCATCCCAATAATTCTATAATGACAGCGTGGATAATAAGAGATAGAAATTTAAAAAAATTAGAAGCAAAAAACAAAATTATTTACAAAAGTGAATAAAAATGATATAATAAAAGTACAATATAAAAGAGATATTTGAAGTAGAGATTGTGCTTCTACACACCTATATTAATAGGTCAAAAGAAATGCTGGAAAGGGCACACCAACCAAATATCAAGACAAATAGAAGCTGTGGAAACACAGCTTCTTAAATATGAAAATAAATTATTATATAGACACTTAAGTAAGACATATTTTTATAGTATAGCAGTTTAGATAAGTGAAATTTAAAAAAGTTATTTTCTTACAATGTATAGTCTAACAGCCTTTTAATTTTTTATAAAAATCTAAAGCAAGAGCTTTAGATAGTAATAATCTTCTTAGTAAAATCTAAATTGCTACAAGAATCATAAGTAAAGCCAAGAGTGTATACATCAGTTGCAAAAATATCTTTATTCAGCATTAATTTTAAATTTTTATTATTAGAACTATCTAAAAAACGTTTAACAGAAGTAATAATTTCAAGTTTAGGGTTAGCTTTAGCAATCTCAGAAATCATAAATTTACCCTTATTATTAAAACCTAAAACTCTAATATAAGGAGTAACTTTTTTAGATAATTCTATATCTTTTTTAGTAATGCCAAGTAAACTATATAACAAAATTCTTTGTAATCTAGTAGAAGTATATCTTTTAGATTTTATAATATTTAAAAACTCATAAATAGAATTACAAGAATTAGCAGCTTTCTTAATTGAAAACTCCAAACCTTCTGTTACATCTGGAAGTTCTCTAATTGCATCTATAGACATTTTTCTTAAATTATAAAAAATTTGTTTTTCAAAAACAGATAAATCAGGAACAATATGAGTTTGTTTGATATTATCTATTAAAATGCTATAAGTACTTTCTGGAACAAGCCTTCTTAAAATATCAAAATTACCATTTTTAATAATATTTCTAATAGTAGTACCACTAGCAATATTTGAGTGATAAGACAAATCATTATGTCCAGCTTCAAACCTTGCAATAGAAACAGGTTTAATAACACTTTTATATTTTTTTAAAGCCTTAATATATTCAATACCTAAAATATTATTAGGTGCAGAAACAACATTTACATATTTTCTAATATTATTTAAATAAATCAATAAAGCATTTTCACGAGCTTTAGGAAAAGAAATCCCTTTATTTAATTCGTGAGAAAGTAAATTTTTATAAGCTCTAGGTTCATTATATAAAACATCGGCAATATTATCTAAAACATCAATATCAGAAGTTTCAGCACCAAAACCAACATAATCTACAATTTTTAAAGAATCTAAAATGTGAATAGCTCCGTCTGCAAAATTTTCAGCACTAGAAATAGCATATAAAGTAGGAAGTTCTATAACTAAATCAATACCAGCTTTTAATGCAGTTTCAGCTCTAGACCATTTATCAATAATAGCAGTAGAACCCCTTTGTGTAAAATTACCACTCATTATAGCAATAGAATAATTACTACCAGTAATTTTTTTAAGTTCTTCTAAATGATATAAATGACCATTATGAAATGGGTTATATTCACAAACAATACCTAAAACTTTTCCCATAAAAAATCCTTTCTTGTATATTTTATTAATAACTGTTATAATATTACCATAAATTTGAGAAAAAAACAATGGAAAGGTATTGATAATTATGGAAAAAGTTACAATATACACAGACGGAGCTTGTTCTGGAAACCCAGGACCAGGTGGCTGGGGAGCTGTATTAATTTATAATGAAAATAAAAAAGAAATATCAGGTGGAAAAAAAGAAACAACAAATAATATAATGGAATTAACAGCAGTAATAGAAGCTCTAAAACTATTAAAATATCCTTGTTATGTAGATTTATATAGTGATAGTGCGTATGTAGTAAATTCTTTTAAACAAGGGTGGATATATAACTGGCAAAAAAACAACTGGAAAACAGCATCAAAAGAACCTGTAAAAAATAGAGAAATATGGGAAGAATTATATAATTTAACAAAAATACATAAAGTTAATTTTATAAAAGTAAAAGGACATAGCGATAATGAATTAAACAATAGATGTGATGAGCTTGCAAGAAATGCAATTAAAGAATTGTAATATTACAATTTAATTACATTTATCAAAAATATTGAAATATTTAATTTCTTTCTGTATAATAAAAGTGTATGATAGCGAATTATAGTAAAGAAAAACACAAAGGAGGAGTAAAATGGATACTTTTGCAGAATATATTTTAGGAGAAGAAGATTTAGCTTCTAAAATGGAAATAATATATTATTTAGCAAAAAAGAATAAAATATTTTTTGATAAATCTGTAGTATTTAAAACAGAAATAGCTAGGATGTTTTTAAATTATGCAAATATAGAAGTAGATAAAAATTTAGTATTAACAGCAACATTACTATGTAATGTTAAAAAGGTAGATAATGCACAAGATTTAGAAAGTATCCATACATATGCAAAAAAAGGAGCAGATTATCTATCAACACTTGGGTTTAATAAAAGATTCTGTAAAATGTGTGAAGAAGTAAACCGTTATAGTAATAGCAACCCAAGAGAAAGAGAAAGTGATATATTAGAATTAGTAGACCAATTTGGAGGTATGCTATTAGATAGACCAGAAAGAATAGGCTTTAAACCAGATGAAGCATTAGTACTTCTAGAACATAGAAATCTAAAAGACGAATATAATAGATATTTAGAAACATTTATACAATTTGTAAATTTTATGGAAAATATACAAGTAAGCGAATTAGTTAATATGACAGCATTAAAAAGATTAGTAAAAATACATAATGAAACAGATGGGCTTATTGATTTTATAAAAGAAGTTATTTATAGCTATGAACCAAAAGTAGATAAATTAATAGAAAAAGAACAAGAAAAAATATCAAAAGAAATATTTGAAGAATATAGTGATCCAAATAGACCATTGTTTAGTGCAGAAACAGCTAAAAAAATAATGAGTAATTTAGGAGAAAGAAAAGAAGAAGCATAAGGAGAAATAAAAAATGTATGAAATATTTGCAGACTTACACGTACACATAGGAAGAAGTGAAAATGGAAAACCAATAAAAATAACAGCAGCAAGGTCGCTTAATTTTGCAAATATAGCAAAAGAGTGTGTAGAAAGAAAAGGAATTAATGTAGTAGGAATAATAGATTGTGCTTCACCATATGTAATAGAAGATATAGAAAAATTCTTAAAAACAGGAGAAGCATATGAGTTAGAAGACGGTGGAATTATATATAAAGATAAAGTATGTATAATTCTAGGAAGTGAAGTAGAAACGTCAGAAAAAGGAAGAAATGGTAAAAAAGGAGCAGCACATAATTTATGTTATTTTCCACATTTAAGTGATATAAAAGCATTTTCAAATGAGCTTAGTCATCATTTGAAAAATATAACATTAAGCACACAGAGAACTGATTTATCAGGATATGATTTAATAGATATAGTAGAAAAATATAATGGAATATTAGTACCAGCTCATATTTTTACACCATATAAAAGCTATTATGGAAATTGTACAGATAGATTAGAAAATGTTTTCAAAGAAAAATTTAATAAGATATTTGCAGTAGAATTAGGTTTAAGTTCAGATACATTTTTAGCAGATGAGATAAAAGAATTAGAAACAAAGACATTTTTAACAAACTCAGATGCACACTCACTACCTAAGATTGCAAGAGAATATAATAAAATGCAAGTGGAAGATATATCTTTTAAAGAAATAGTAAAAGCAATGAAAAACGAAGATGGAAGAAAGATTTTAGCAAATTACGGGTTAGATCCAAAACTTGGAAAATACCATAGAACATATTGTGATGATTGTAATAAATCAATAGAAACCAAAGAACCTGTAGAAAAATGCCCATATTGTGGTGGTAAAAATGTAACATTTGGGGTTTTTGATAGAATAGAACTAATAAAAGATAAAAAACATACAAAAAGCCCAGAAAATAGACCACCATATATATATCAAATACCATTAGGTTTTATACCAGGAGTAGGAGGAAAAACAGTTCAAAAATTATTAGATAATTTTGAAACAGAAATGAATATTTTACATAGATTAACAAAAGATGATATAGAAGCAGTAGTAGGAGAAAAAATTGCAGAAAATATAGAAAATGCAAGAAGTGGAAATTGCAAAGTACAATCTGGTGGAGGAGGAAATTACGGAAAAGTTTCTGTAAAAAAATAAAAATAAAAGTTCTAAAAAACTCTTTATCGAATACACATTATGTATAAACGGTAAGGAGATTTTTTATGAAGGAAAAAAGCTTAAAAATTAAAGAGATAATAATAAAACATATATTAAATAATAAAAAAGAATATATAATAGTAACATTATTATTTATAATAGGAATATTTGTAGGAGTATTTTTTGTAAATAATTTAGATGAAAATTCTAGAACTGGTGTACAAGAATATTTAAATAATTTTATAGAAAAATTCAAACAAATAGAAAAATTAGATAATATTAGTTTGTTAAAAACAAGTATTATCCAAAATATAATATTTGGTGTTATATTATGGTTTTTTGGAACAACTGTAATTGGAATACCAATAGTATTTGGAATTATCATATATAGAGGTTTTTGTTTTGGATATACAATATCAGTATGTGTCACAATAATGGGTGTATCAAAAGGGCTAATATTTACTTTAGTTAATTTGTTATTACCAAGTTTACTTATTATTCCAGCAATTTTAGCAATCGGAGTAAGTGGTTTTAAACTTTATAAATCAATTGTAAAAGATAGAGCAAAAGAAAATATCAAATTAGAAATTATAAGACATACAGTTTTTTCAGTGATAATGTTGTTAGTTATGATACTTTCATCTTTAGTAGAAGTCTTTATTTGTACTAATATTTTAAAGGGAATTATAAAATATTTTTAAAAAATGTAAAAAAAATCGAAAAATGTATTTACATTTTCCAAATAGTTTGATATAACATATATAGTTTATGTAAATAGATTATTTTAGAATAGAGGTAGGTAGAAAAATGGATAGACAATTAAAATTATTTTTTGAATTTCTTGCAAACGAAAAGAAAGCATCAGAAAATACAATACAATCATATAAAAGAGATTTAAAGCAATATAAAAAATATTTAGAGAAAATCGGAGTTTTTCATCATAAAGTAACAGAAGAAACAATAAAAGATTATATACAAGAATTACAAGATAATGGTAAAAAACCATCTAGCATATCACGTGCAATAGCATCAATTAGGGCATATTACCAATTTTTATTAAGAAGAAAAAAAGTAAGATTTGACCCAACAGCAAATATAAAATCACCAAAAATAGAAAAAAGAGTACCAAGTGTATTAACATCACAAGAAGTAGAATTATTATTAGAACAACCAAAAGATATTGATTTAAAAGGTACTCGTGATAAAGCAATGCTAGAATTTGCATATGCAACAGGTATGAGAGTAACTGAAATAATATCATTAAATATAGAAGATGTAAATTTAGAAGAAGGGTATGTAACTTGTACTCATGCAAATAGACAAAGAACAATACCATTAGGAACAATGGCTCTTAAAGCTTTAAAAGAATATATAGAAGAAGCAAGAGATTTACTTATAAGAGATGAAAACGAAAATGCTTTATTTGTAAACGTAAATGGTGGAAGATTAACAAGACAAGGGTTCTGGAAAATAATAAAATATTATAAAGAACAAGCACACATAACAAAAGACATAACACCACACGTGTTAAGACACTCATTTGCAACACATCTATTACAAAATGGGGCAGATTTAAAAGCAATACAAACAATGCTTGGACACTCAGACATATCATCAACACAAGTTTATATGCAGTTCCAAGATAGTGGTTTAAAAGATATTTATAAAAAAGCACACCCACGTGCATAATAATGAATAATAAGATATTGGAATAATAAAATATCAAAAATAAAAGTTTGTCAAGAAAATAAAAGACAAACTTTTTTGTATAATTGGAAGTTAATAAAATCAAAAGAAAACTAAGAAAACAAAATGAAACTTAAAAAGACTTAAAACTTGGAAAGACTTAAAAATTATCACTTGTAAAATAAAGGAAAATATAGTATAATAGCCAAAGAAAACAAATAAAATTAAGAGAAAAAAGAAGATGAAAATAAGGGAGTTTTATTATGGAAAAGAAAAGAATATTAACAGGAGATAGACCAACAGGAAGGTTACATATAGGACATTATTTTGGTTCAATAAAAAAGAGGGTTGAATTACAAGAAAGTGGACTATATGACCCATTTATATTAATTGCAGACGTACAAGCATTAACAGATAATTTCAATAATCCAGAAAAAGTAAGAAAAAATGTAAGAGAAGTAGCAATAGATTATTTATCTTGTGGAATAGACCCTGAAAAAACAACTATATATATACAATCAATGATACCAGAAACAGCAGAACTTACAGTATATTATTCAAATTTAGTAACAATAGCAAGACTAGAGAGAAATCCAACAGTAAAAACAGAAATAGCACAAAAAAGAGACTTGTTTGGTGAAAGTGTAACATATGGTTTTATAGGATATCCTGTAAGCCAAGCAGCAGACATAACAGCATTTGAAGGAGAATTAGTACCAGTAGGAGAAGACCAGTTACCATTAATAGAGCAATGTAGGGAAATAGTAAGAAAATTTAATAGTATATATGGAGAAACATTAGTAGAGCCAAAAGCAGTATTATCTAGTGAAAAGAGAATAAAAGGTCTAGACGGAAACGATAAAATGGGAAAATCATTAGGAAATGCAATATATTTAGCAGACAGCGAAGAAGAAATAACCAAAAAAGTAATGAGTGCAATAACAGACCCAAACAGAATAAAAAAAGACGACTTAGGAAACCCTGATATATGTATGGTAGCATATTACCATAAATTATTTAGTACGAAAGAAGAAGTAGAAGAAGTATGTAAAGAGTGTAGAGAAGGAAAACGCGGTTGTGTACAATGTAAAAAACAGCTTGCAAAAAACATAGCAGAAGAATTAAAACCAATAAGAGAAAAAAGAGCATATTATGAAGCTCACCCAGAAGAAGTAGATAAAATACTATTAGAAGGAACATTAAAAGCACAAAAAGTAGCAAAAGAAACTATGAAAAAAGTAAAAAAAGCAATGAAATTAAATTATTTTGAATAGGGACGTTTCATTTGCGACCAAAAGGTCGCATTTGGGACACATCTATATAAGGGTCTGTCCCCAATACGACTAAAAGGTCGCAAAAGAAACGTCCCCAAAGGAGAGAATATGTTTACAGATTATACAAAAATTATAATTAAAGCAGGAGACGGAGGAAATGGTGCAATTGCCTTCCATAGAGAAAAATATATAGCAGCAGGAGGTCCAGACGGTGGAGACGGTGGAAATGGTGGTAGCATTTATTTCCAAGTTGATAAAGATAAAAATACTTTAATAGATTTTAGATATAATAAAAAATACAAGGCACAAAATGGAGAAAATGGAAGCGGAAACAACTGTAGTGGAAAATATGGGGAAGATTTATATATAAAAGTACCTATAGGAACAGTTATAAAAGATGCTAAAACTGAAAAAATAATTGCAGATTTATCTAGACCAAACCAAGTAGAACTTGTTCTAAAAGGTGGAAGAGGCGGAAGAGGAAATCAGCATTTTGCAACTTCAACAAGACAAATACCTAGGTTTGCTGAAGATGGTGAAAAAGGAGAAGAAAAAGAGGTTATATTAGAGCTTAAACTTCTTGCAGATGTTGGTCTTTTAGGTTTTCCAAATGTAGGTAAATCAACATTTTTATCGGTTGTAACAGACGCAAAACCTAAAATTGCAAATTACCATTTTACAACATTAGAACCAAATTTAGGTGTTGTTAAAACTAAAAATGGAGATGGTTTTGTAATTGCAGATATACCAGGAATTATAGAAGGTGCAAGTGAAGGTGTAGGTCTTGGTATTAGATTTTTAAGACATATTGAAAGAACAAGATTATTATTACATTTTCTAGATGTTTCAGGTAGTGAAGGTAGAGACCCTGTAGAAGATTTTTATACAATAAACAAAGAACTTGAAAAATATAGTCCTAAACTAGCTAAAAGAAAACAAATAATTGTTGCAAATAAAATAGATTTGGTGCAAGATGAAAGCTTATTAAAAGAAGTAGAAGATTTAGCTAAAAAAGAAAATTTGGAATTATATAAAATATCTGCAGTAACAAAACAAGGTTTACAAGAATTAATAGACCATATAACAGAAGTTTTAAAAACATTACCAAAAGAAGAATTGCTAGAAGTAGAAGAGAAGAAAGTATATACTCTAGATGATGAGAATAAAGATAAATGGACTATTAGAAAAGAAAATGGAGTATTTATTGTAACAGGAAAACCAATTCAAAGATTAATTGGAAGAATTAATATTGATGATAATGAATCACTATATTATCTACAGAAAAATTTAAGAGAAATGGGTGTAGATGATAAGTTAAGAGAAATGGGCGTTAGAGAAGGCGATACTGTTATGTTAGAAGATTGGGAACTAGAATGGGAAAACTAAATGAACAAAATATGGAAAGGAAATGTGCTATGGAAAGTAAAAAAAGAAAAGATTATTTATCTTGGGACGAATATTTTATGGCAATTGCAAAATTATCAGCTATGAGAAGTAAAGACCCTTCAACACAAGTAGGTGCTTGTATTGTAAGTAATGATAATAGAATTTTATCAATTGGATACAATGGTGCTCCAAATGGTTATGATGATGATATATTTCCTTGGGATAGAGAAGGGCAAAATTTGGAAACAAAATATCCATATGTATGTCACGCAGAATTAAATGCAATATTAAATTATAGAGGAAGTAAAAAAGACCTAGAAAACGCAAAAATATATGTAGATTTATTTCCTTGTAATGAGTGTGCAAAAATAATAATTCAATCAGGTATAAAAGAGGTAATATATTTATCTGATAAATATTGGAATTCTGAAAATAATATAGCATCTAGAAAATTATTTGATGAGTGTAAAGTTAAATATACTAAAATAAATTTAAAACAAGAAAGAAAAATAGAAATAGATTTAAAATAAGGAAACTTCTTATTTTAAATCTAATCTCATAACAATAGCATTATTATTTTTATAATAATTTTTGCGTATGCTTATTTTTTTAAAACCAAATTTATTATAAAGTGAGATTGCAGGTGTGTTTTTTTCGTTTACTTCTAAAAAAAGATTTTTAATATTAAGTGATTTTGAAAGGTTAATTAATTCTTTTAATAGTAATGAACCAATACCTTGATTTCTAAAATCTTTTTTTACAACAATATTCATAATATCACAATCTGGAACAGTTACTTTAATGCCTGCAAAACCAATGATTTTAGAATTATCTTTTACAACTAGGTAATGTGAAGAATCTGATTCTAATTCACTTTTAAAAACAGAGTAATTCCAAAAATCATCAAAATCTGATATAAGATTATCTTTTATATTATTTAAATCATCTAAAGTCATTTTTGTAATATCATACATAATAAAAACTCCTATCTAGAAGATATTATAATAGAAAATTAAATAAATTTCAAATAAAAAATTAAAAATAAACACTTGACTTAAAGCTAGGTTTAAGTAATATAAAACAATAAAATAAACAATTAAGGAGGAATAGTTATGGAAAAATCAAAAGTTTTATTTACTAAAAATCTTACAGGGGAAGGTTTAATAAATATTTATGAAAAACTAGGAGTTGAATTGAAAGGAAATATTGCAATTAAATTACACTCAGGAGAAGCTGGTAATCAAAATTATTTAAGACCAGAGTTTGTAAAACCTTTAATCGAAAAGTTAGGAGGAACTGTTGTTGAGTGTAATACTGCATATGCAGGAGAAAGAAATACTTCTGAAAAACATAAAAAATTAATAGAAGAGCATGGTTGGTCAAAATATTTTAAATTTGATCTAATGGATGAAGAAGGTCCAGATAAAGTTTTAGAAGTTAAAAATGGAAAAGTTTTAAAAGAAAATTTTGTTGGAAAAAATATTATGAATTATGACTCAATGCTTGTATTATCACATTTTAAAGGACATCCAATGGGCGGTTATGGTGGAGCTTTAAAACAATTATCTATTGGATGTAGCTCTTCTGAAGGAAAAGCTTGGATACATTCTGCAGGGCAAAGTAAAGACCAATACACAATATGGGATAACTTACCTGAGCAAGATAAATTCTTAGAGTCTATGGCAGATGCAGCATCTACTGTAAATGATTTATTTAAAGGAAGAGTTGTATATATTAATGTTATGAAAAATTTATCAGTAGATTGTGACTGTTGTGCTGTTGCAGAAGATCCTTGTATGCAAGATGTTGGAATTTTAGCATCAACAGACCCAGTTGCGATAGACCAAGCTTGTATTGATTTAGTTTACAATTCAGAAGATAAAGGAAAAGAACATTTTATAGAAAGAGTAGAGTCAAGACATGGTATTCATACTATAGAAGTAGCAGAAGAATTAGGTGTAGGAAGTAGAGAATATGAACTAATTAATATAGATTAAAGGGTGATAAGATATGGCAGGGTTATCAGTAATAGTTATAATGGCAATAATTAGTGCAATAGTTGTTACATATAATGTAATAACTATTGCAATGATAGTACTTACAATTGTATTTGGTATAATAAGAATAGTTAAAAAACAATATAAAATAGCAAGTGTGGTATTTTTAATTATTTCAATATTACTTATTGCTTTAGAAGTTATAGTAATAAAGTTGGTATAAAAATAAAGTAATAAAAAAATAAAAAAGAAAGAAATAACTATGTCAATAATTTTTAAAAATGTCATAAAAAATAATAAAATTAACTTTTAATTATGTCATA
>CALXEY010000045.1 GCA_944387455.1 uncultured Clostridia bacterium | reverse complement strand
ATTAATATCTTGATTTTTTTTATAAAATATATTGCAAAAAAACAAAGTTAAATGTATACTATAAAAGTACAAACAAAAGAGAATAAAAAAAGTAGGAGGAGTTATGGAAGAATTAGATTTAAAAGAATTATTTAACATTTTTTGGAGCAAAAAAGTACATATAATATTAATAATATTAATATTTATAGCATTAGGGGTAATATATACAGTAGGTTTTACAAAACCAATGTATAGTTCATCAACAACATTAGTATTAGCAGGAGCAGAAAGTGGAGAAGAAACATCAGAAAGTATTACAACAACAGATATAACATTAAACTCAAAATTAGTATCAACATATAGTGTACTAGTTAGAAGTAAAGATGTATTAAATCAAGTTGTGCAAAATTTAGGAATAGACGTAAATTGGGAAAGTTTAAAAAATAATATATCAGTAAGTTCTGTAGAAGATACAGAAGTATTAGAAATATCAGTAGAAACAGAAAATGCAGAATATTCTGCAAATATAGCAAACGAAATAGCAAAAGTTTTTACTGAAAAAGTAGCTGAAATATATAATATAAATAATGTGCATATAGTAGATGAGGCAGAAGTAAGTAATACACCTTCAAATATAAATCATAAAAAAGATATAATAATATTTGCATTTATTGGTTTAGTAGTTTCTGTAATATATGTACTAGTTGCAAATATGCTAGATACAACAATAAAAACAGCAGAAGATATAGAAAAGGAATTCAAATTACCAGTTTTAGCATCAATACCGGTATATGAAAGTGCAATACAAAAGAGAAAAGGAGGAAATAGATAATGAGAAAAGAATTAGTAGCAGAATTAGACCCAAAATCTCCTATATCAGAAGTATTTAGAACATTAAGAACAAATATACAATTTATGAATACAAAAGGAAAATTAAAAAGTATATTAATAACATCAACATTACCAGGAGAAGGTAAATCTTGGGTATCATCAAATTTAGCAGTAACATTTGCACAAGCAGGCAAAAAAGTTATTCTAATAGATGCAGATATGAGAAAAGGTAGAGTATATTCGATATTTGGAGTATCACCAAGACCAGGACTTTCAAATTATTTATCAGGTGTAGATTGGAATAATGGAGATGCTTCAGAAGATTTAGCAGATTATATACAAGAAACAGAAGTAGAAAATCTATATGTAATACCAGCAGGAAATGTTCCACCAAACCCTTCAGAATTATTAGTATCAGATAGAATGCAAGATTTAATGGCAAAAATAAATAATTTATGTGATATAATAATATTTGACGGAACACCAAGCCAATTAGTAACAGACTCATTAATATTAGCAAGAATAGTAGACTCAGCAGTAATAGTAACAGCAAGTAAACAAACTAAAAAAGAAGATTTAAAAAGAGTAATAAGAAATATAAATAATGTAGGTGGAAAAATCGCAGGGGTAATAGTAAATAAAATAGAAGTAGATGCAAAAAAATATGAACAATCATATTATTATGGTTCAACAGCACTTGCAGAGACAAAACCAACTTCAAGGTCAGCAAAAAGAGCAAGCAAAGAAATGTATAATAGAGCATCAAATATTATAGAAAAAAGAGAGCCAAAACCTATACAAAATAATGATGTGAAAAGAGATAGTATAGAGAAAAAAAGAAATAATAAACAATTAGAAAAAGAAGATTTAGAAGTACCAAAAGCATTAAAAAATAATCTAAAAATTGAAAATACACAAGAAGTAACATTAGGTAGAACAACAGAAATATTAAATCAAATAAACCAATATTTAGATGAAGAAAAGAAAAAATTAAACTAGAAGCAAAAGGAGAAAAAACAGATGATAGACATACATAGTCATATATTACCAAATATAGATGACGGTTCAAGAAGTATAGAAGAAACCTTCAATCTAATTAGAGAAGCTAAAAATGTAGGGTTTGATGCAATAGTTACAACATCACATTATATGGAAGGATATTATGAGACAAATGTACCAGAAAGAGAAGTATGGTTAAATGCAATATATGAAAATATGCAAGCAAAAAATATAGATATGATGTTATATTTAGGTAATGAAATATATATGTCAGAAAATATAATAAAATTATTAGAAGAAAGAAAAGCATCAACAATAAATGATACAAGTTATGTATTATTTGAATTACCATTAAATGTAGAGCCACTTAATTTATATGATGTAATATATGAATTACAACAATACAAATTAGTACCAATATTAGCACACCCAGAAAGATATAGTTTTGTACAAAAAGAACCAGAACTGATATATGATTTAGTAGAAAAAGGAGTTTTAATGCAAGCAAATTATGGAAGTGTAATTGGACAATATGGAAAAAAAGCACAGATGATAGTACTTAAACTTCTTGAAGGAAATATGATTCATATGTTCGGCTCAGATGTACATAGGCAAAATACAATATATCCTAGAATTCCACAAATACTTGCAGAATTAAACGAAATAATAGGTGAAGAAAAATTAGAAGAATTAACAACAACAAACCCTAATCTAGTAATACATAATAAAAAAATTGAAATAGAAACACCACAAATGATGACATTAAGTTTAAAAGAAAAAATGATGATTGTAAAAGATGATGTAGTAAATAAAATTAAAAAACAACATCATCATAATAAAGAAAGGAAGTAGTCTTATGAGAAAATATTTTGGAACAGACGGAATTAGAAGAATTGCAAATACGGAATTAACACCAGACTTAGTTTATAAAGTTGCAAAAGCAGGAGCATATGTGTTATCAAAACATACAAGCCATACACCAACTATATTAATAGGGAGAGACACACGTATATCAGGAACATTAATAGAAAGTGCAATGGTAGCAGGGTTCTTAAGTTATGGTGCAAATGTTAAATTGTTAGGAGTAATACCAACACCAGCAGTTGCATATTTAACAAGAA
Source organism: uncultured Clostridia bacterium (assembly GCA_944387455.1). Taxonomy (GTDB): domain Bacteria; phylum Bacillota; class Clostridia; order TANB77; family CAG-508; genus CAG-269. Next base: position 8,959 of record CALXEY010000045.1, on the reverse strand, counting down.
AATTAAATGCAGATGCAAGTGTTGTAATTTCAGCATCACACAATACATATGAATTTAATGGAATAAAATATTTCAGTAATAAAGGTATGAAAATACCAGATAGTTTAGAAGAAGAAATAGAAGAAATAATGGAGTCAGGAAAATTAGACACATTAACAGCAGTAGGAGATAAAATAGGCGTATCAGAATATGCATTAGACTTAATAGATGAATATGTGTATTTCTTTAGAAAAAACTTTGATGATGAAATAGATAAATATAATAGAGATGATTTTGTTGTTGCTTTAGATACAGCAAACGGAGCAACATCTGTAGTTGCAGAAAAAGTCTTTAAAACATTAGGAATAAACTATAGAATTATAAATAATAAGCCAAATGGTGTAAATATTAATGAAAATTGTGGTTCAACACATCTAGAAGGTTTAAAAAAATATGTGGTAGAAAACAAATTATCATTAGGAGTTGCATATGACGGAGACGGAGATAGATGTTTAGCAGTAGATGAAAAAGGAAATGAAATAGACGGAGATAAGCTTTTAGCAATAATATCAGCTAATTTAAGAAAAAAAGGAAAGCTAAACAAAGACACAATAGTTGCAACAGTAATGAGTAATTTAGGCTTAAATAAATATGCAAGAGACAATGGCTTAGAATTACTTCAAACAAAAGTTGGAGATAGATATGTTCTAGAAGAAATGTTAAAGGACGGGTTTAACTTAGGTGGAGAACAATCAGGACATATAATATTATTAGATTATAACCCAACAGGAGACGGTATATTAACATCATTAATGTTAATAAAATCAATATTAGAAGAAGGAAAGAAAGCATCAGAACTAGCAAGTATCATAAAATTATATCCACAAGTATTAATAAATGCAAAAGTAAATTCAGATAAAAAGTATGATTATGATAAAGATGCAGAAATAAAAGAAGCAATAGAAAAATTAGAAAAAGAATTTGCAGGAAATGGAAGAGTATTAATTAGAGCATCAGGAACAGAGCCATTAGTCAGAGTTATGATAGAGGGAGAAGACCAAGAATATATAACAAAGAAAGCAAGAGAAATAGCAGATTTAATAGAAAGTAAATTAAAATAGAATTAACAGAACAAATAAGATTGTAACTAAAATGTAACAAAAACGTAATAAAAAACAGTTGATAAATAAAAATATTAATGTTATTATATTAATAAATAAAAAACTAAAGAAAACGGAGGGGAGAAAATGTTTATATTTGATATATCAAACCCACTAACTTTATTGCTTATGTTAGCTGCAACAGTATTATTGATATTTTTAGCACAAGAAGTTAAAAAAAGTGTTATAGCAGCAGTGATTTTATTTGCGTATTTATTATTATTAATTGTACACGTAGCACAAGTAGCAACTTTATCTGAAGAATTTAGATATATGTTATCAACATTATCAAGATGTGTCGTTATAGACTTCATATTTGTATTTATATCATTTTTCTCATATCTATGGGTTGATGATATGGAAACAAAAAAATTCGGTAAGAAAAGTTTTGATAACAGTCTAGATTGGTTCTGGAAAAAAGTATAGTTTGAAATTAAAATAAAAACTAAAAAGATTAGAAACTTAAAGGTTACTTTAGGTTTCTTTTTGGTTATAAAATTTGTTATTAATTATTTATTATTAATTATTTATTACTCATATTTAATAAAGTAACAGAATATATATGTATATAGTAAACTTGGGGACAAGGAGAAAAATATGTTTAATGTTACTGTATTAAGATTAAAAGATTTAACTAAATTAACGATAGGAATTATGTTAGTAAGTTTAATAATTCTATTTTTTAGTAAAGAAATGAAAATAGGAAAAAGTAAAGAAAGTATAGAAAATACAGGAAATTTAGTTAATAATGAGGAGTTAGATAATAGTAATAGCATAATTAGAAAAATAGAAGAAGGAGTACAATATTTTATTGGAAAAAATAATGTAGAAGCAATAAACCAAACAATACCAGTCATATCAAATATAAATGAAGAATATGGGAAAATTGCAAAAGAAGATGATATAAAAGATGAAGTAAAAGAAAATGATTATAAAATATTAAAAGCAATGCTAGGAATACAGATAAGTTCAATAAATGGAATAGAAAATATTAATAAAAATGAAGAAGAAAATAAGGTTGCAAATAATAATGAAACTGCAAATGGAGAAAATGGAGAAGAAAAAGATAAAGATAAGGAAAATAATTCAGAAAATAATAGTGAAGCATTAGAACCAGGAACAAAAACAGAAATAGTAACGAAAGACCCAATAAAAGACGGTAGCAATACTCAATTAGGAAATGTAAAAATAAAAAATGAAACAAATTATGAATTAACAGAAGATTTATATACAAGTGAAATACAAATAGAAAATAAAAATATAGTATTATTCCATACACATAGTTGTGAAAGTTATACATCAAGTGAAAAGTATCCATATACACCGACAGGAAATTATAGAACAACAGATTTAAATTTCACAGTAACAAGAGTTGGAACAGAATTAGAAACATATCTAAAAAAATATAATTATAATGTTGTACATAGTACAGACTATCACGATTACCCAGCATATAATGGCTCATATACACGTTCATTAAAAACAGTAGAAAATATATTGAAAACAACACCTAGTGATATAATAATAGATGTACATAGAGATGCAATAGGTTCTAGGAGTGATTATGCACCTACAGTAAAAATAGGAGATGAAGAAGCAGCACAATTAATGTTTGTAATAGGAACAGATGCAGGAGGGTTATGGCATCCAAATTGGAGAGAAAACTTAAAATTTGCAATAAAGGTACAATCAAAAGCAGAAGAAATGTATCCGGGGTTATTTAAAACAATGATGTTAACAACATCTAGATACAACCAACATACAGGAAAATATGCAAGCATAATAGAAGTAGGAGCAACAGGAAACACATTAGAACAATGCTTAACAAGTATGAAATATTTAGCAAAAGTAATGAACGAAGTAATAAAATGAGAATTTTGGGGACGGGGCTTTTTTCTCACTTTGGAAATATTTGTAAAAGTGAGAAAAAAAGCCCCGTCCCCAAAAGTTGCAAAAAGTTTTCGAAAAACCTTGAATTATTAGTTTTGTATGTATATAATGTAACTGGAATTTTTTAGAGAAAGAGGTGTTTATATATGGCAGAAATTAATTTAAATCTTAAAAATAGTGGAATAACTATGAAAAGTATTATGGAATATAAGGAAAAGGTAGAAGATATCCATGAAGACTTACATAAAAGAGCTGATAATGTAAAGGATTTTGTTGGTTGGCTTAATCTTCCAACAGATTATGATAGAGTAGAATTTAAAAATATAAAAAAAGTAGCTAAAAAAATAAGAAAAGAATCAGATGTGTTATTAGTAATAGGAATAGGTGGTTCTTATTTAGGTGCTAGAGCAGTAATAGAAGCATTAACAAGTTCATTTAATAATTTACTTCCAGCAAAGAAGAGAAAATACCCACAAGTTTTGTATGTTGGAAATAATTTAAGTTCAAATTATATAAATGAATTAATAGAATTTTTAGAAAATAAAGATTTCTCAATAAATGTGATATCAAAATCAGGAACAACTACAGAGCCTGCAATTGCATTTAGAATTTTTAGAGAAATATTAGAAAATAAATATGGAATTGATGAAGCAAGAAGTAGAATATATGCAACTACAGATATGAAAAAAGGAGCATTAAAAACTTTAGCAGATAACGAAGGTTATGAAGAATTTGTTGTACCAGATAATGTAGGTGGAAGATATTCTGTATTAACAGCAGTTGGGTTACTTCCAATAGCAGTAGCAGGAATAGATATAGACAAACTAATGGAAGGAGCAAGAATAGCGCAAGAAAGATTTGATGATAGTAATTTAAAATATAATGAGTGTTATCAATATGCAGTAACAAGAAATATTTTATATAATTTAAATAAAAACACAGAAATATTAGTAAATTATGAACCTAAGATGCATTATTTTACAGAATGGTGGAAGCAATTATTTGGTGAAAGTGAAGGAAAAGATAATAAAGGAATATTACCAATGGGTGTTGACAATACAACAGACCTTCACTCAATGGGGCAATATATACAACAAGGAAGAAGATGTTTGTTTGAAACTGTAGTATCTATAGAAACACCAAAATCTGATATTACAATAAACCCAGATGATGATAATTTAGACGGTTTAAATTATTTAGCAGGAAAGACTTTAGACTATGTAAATAAAAAAGCAATGGAAGGAACTGTTAAAGCACACGTATCTGGAGATGTTCCAAATATCGAAATTAAAATGAAAGAATCAAATGAAGAAAACTTAGGGGAATTAATATATTTCTTTGAAAAAGCGTGTGCCGTATCTGGAAGTTTACTTGGAGTAAACCCATTTGACCAACCAGGTGTAGAAGAATATAAGAAAAATATGTTTAAATTATTAAAAAAACCAGGATATTAATTAATAAGTATTAATAGGGACGTTTCTTTTGCGACCAAAAGGTCGCATTCAGGACACATCTATACAAAGATCTGTCCCAAATGCGACTAAAAAGTCGCAAATGAAACGTCCCCAAGAAAGAGGGAGCAAAATGATTTTTAAAGAAAAGTTTAAAATGGGATTAACAGATATAGATAAAGATAATAAAATAAAAAATATTGCAATTTTAAAAATGCTAGAAAATATAGGTGGTTATCACTCAGATATTGCAGGGTATGGTTCTAATGATATACCTATTAATAAATTAACTTGGATATTATTAGATTGGAAGCTTAAAGTTATAAATAGACCAAAATATGGACAAACTTTAGATGTACATACTTGGGCAAGAGTTGGTAATAGATTTTTTACATACAGAGATTTTGAAATTTATGATGAAAAAGGAACACTTTGTGCTATTGCAACTTCTAAGTGGACATTGGTTAATATTGAAAAAGGAAAGATGGAAAGTATAACAGAAGAAGTAATTGATAGATATAATACAGAAGAAAAAGAAGTTTTCCCAGGAGAGAAATTAGATAGGTTAAAAATACCAGAAGACTTTACAAATACTATAAATTATACTGTTATTAGAAAAGATATTGATATTAATAAACATATGCATAATTTATATTATTTAGATTTAGCTTATGAAGCTTTACCAGAAGAAGTATATAATTTAAGACCTTTTGATAATGTTAGAATTATGTATAAGAAAGAAATAAAACTTGGTGATACTGTTGTTTGTAAATATACAAAAAAAGAAAATAAACATATTGTAGTAATTTTAAATGAAGATGAAAAACAATTACACTCAATAATAGAGTTAGAATAATGTATATTATAAAAAATAAATGCAAATAATAATAAAAAAGTGAATATAATATATTAAAATTCATAAAAATAATAAAAAATAATAGTAAAATATACAAAAATAATAAAAAAAATAGTAAAAAAACTTGAATTTTGTCGAAACTATGGTATAATACAATGTGGTTTAGAAAAGAGGAGGAATAATAATGAAAGTAGTTTTTAGAAAAACAAAAATAATTGGAACAATAGGACCAGCAAGTGAAAGTGGTGCAACACTAGAAGATTTAATGAATTCTGGTTTAAATGTAACAAGAATTAATTTTTCACATGGAGGTTTTGAAGAAAACAAAGAAAAGATTGCAACTATAAAACAAGTAAGAGAAAAATTTAATAGACCAGTTGCATTAATGCTAGATACAAAAGGACCAGAAGTAAGAACAGGTGTGTTAGAGTCAAGAGATGAAAAAGTAGAAGTTAAAGAAGGACAAACATTTACATTTTATAATGAAGACATAATAGGAAACAATACAAAAACAACACTTACTTATAAAGATGCATACAAAGATGTAAAAGTAGGTTCAAAAATATTAGTAGATGACGGAGCAATAGAATTTGAAGTAACAGAAATTAAAGGTAAAGATATTATTTGTAAAGCTTTAAATACTGGAAGATTAGGAAGTAGAAAAACTGTAAATATGCCAGGTGTTAGCTTAGAATTACCTTTTATTTCAGAAAAAGATAGAAAAGATTTATTAGATGGAATAAAAGCTGATTTTGATTATATTGCAGCATCTTTTGTAAGAAGAGCTGAAGATGTTTTAGAAATGAGAAAATTATTAAATGATAATGGTGGAGAAAGAATTAAAATTATTTCTAAAATAGAATGCCAAGAAGGTATAGATAATTTTGATGAAATATTAGAAGTATCTGACGGTATAATGGTAGCTCGTGGAGATTTAGGTGTAGAAGTACCTATGGAAGAAGTACCTGTTTACCAAAAACAAATGATTAAAAAATGTAATAGAGCAGGAAAACCAGTAGTAACAGCAACACAAATGCTAGAATCAATGACAACAAACCCAAGACCAACAAGAGCAGAAGTAAGCGATGTTGCAAATGCTGTTTATGATGTAACAAGTGATATAATGCTTTCAGGTGAATGTGCTATGGGTAAATATCCAATAGAATGTATAAAAACAATGTCTAAAGTATCAAAAGCAGTTGAAGGTTCAATAAAATATTGGAAAAGATTTTATAAAAGAAGTTTTGACCATACAAAGAAAGATGTTGAACACGCACTTGCTTATACAACTTGTATAACAGCAGAACAAATTCAAGCAGACGCAATTGTTGCATATACACATACAGGTGATTCTATATTAAAACTTGCAGCATTAGCACCAGCTTGCCCAATTTTTGCAATTACAGATGACATAAAAACATATAACCAATTATCTTTAGTATTTGGAACATTACCAGTATTAATTGAAGGTAAAGAATCTATTGATGATACAATAGAAGCTGGAATTGAAAACTTAAAAGAAAGAGAATTATTAGAAAAAGGTGATATGATAGTTTTATCAGGAGGAGCATCTGTACTTCCAAAACAAAATAAAGGAAAAGTTATTGGTGGATGTATAAAAATATAAGTAATATATAAATACAAATAAAATTAAAAAGTGAATTTTTGATTTATTTCAAAAATTTACTTTTTTCTTGTTATTTTGCTTAGATTTATGATATACTATAAACGTAGTCTAAAAAGGAAAGGAAAAATTAAAATGTCAAAACCAATAGTAGCATTAATTGGAAAACCAAATGTAGGAAAATCAACATTTTTTAATTATTTAGTAGGTTCTAGAATATCAATTGTAGAAGACACACCAGGAGTTACAAGAGATAGAATATATGCAGAAACAAATTGGAGAGGAAGAGATTTTACTTTAATAGATACAGGAGGAATAGAACCAAATACAGATGATATAATACTTTCTCAAATGAGAGAGCAAGCAGATTTAGCAATTAATATGGCAGATGTAATAATATTTTTAACAGATGTAAAACAAGGTGTTACTGCAGCAGATAGAGAAATTGCAGTTATGCTAAAAAAATCTAAAAAGCCAATTGTACTTGTATGTAATAAAGCAGACAATTTTGAAAGAGATAAAAATGAAATATATGAATTCTATAATCTAGGAATAGGAGAACCATATCCTTTATCTGCAACTAATGGTTTGGGAATAGGTGATATTTTAGATGCAATATATGAAAAATTTCCTAAAAATGATGAAGGAGAAGAAGAAGATAATAAAATAAAAGTAGCATTAATTGGAAAGCCAAATGTAGGAAAATCATCTTTATTAAATAAAATACTTGGAGAAAATAGAAGTATTGTAAGTGATATTGCAGGAACTACAAGAGATGCCATAGATACAGAGTTTGAAAACGAAAGTGGGAAATATGTATTTATTGATACAGCAGGTGTAAGAAAAAAGAGTAAAATCAAAGAAAATATAGAAAAATATAGTATTATGAGAACACTTTTAGCAATTGAAAGAGCAGATGTGTGTTTAATGATGATAGATGCCAAAGACGGAGTAACAGACCAAGATGCAAAGATTGCAGGAGAGGCACACGAAGCAGGGAAAGGTGTTATAATAGTTGTTAACAAATGGGACGCTGTAGAAAAAGAAACAGGAACACTTGAAAAATATAAAAAAGAAATATATCAAAAATTGAAATATTTATCATATGCACCAATAATATTTATATCAGCTTTAACAGGGCAAAGAGTAAATAAATTATTTGATATGATAAATGAAGTAGCAGAAAAAAATGCTTTTAGAATATCTACATCTGTACTAAACCAAGTAATAAATGAAGCAATAGCAATAGTACAACCACCATCTGATAAAGGAAGAAGACTTAAAATTTATTATGGTACGCAGGTAGGTAGTAAACCACCGACATTTATTATATTTGTAAATGATAAAAAATTATTTCATTTTTCTTATGAAAGGTATTTAGTAAACCAAATAAGGAAAGAATTTGATTTGACAGGTACACCAATTAGAATAATTGCAAGAGAGAAAAACGAAAAAGAAGCAAGGAAAGAAGGTTATTAAAATGATAGTATATATTTTAATTGCAATAATTGCATATTTAATAGGAAGTGTAAATTTTTCAGTAATATTTAGTAAAAAATTTGCAGGGTTTGATGTAAGAGAAAAAGGAAGTGGAAATGCAGGAACAACAAATATGCTTCGTTCTGTAGGAAAAAAAGCAGCTGCAATAACACTTATATGTGATATATTAAAAGGAGTAGTTGCAATTGGAATAGCAATATTACTTGGATATATTCCAGATATGAATAAAGAATTATTAGTACAAATAGCAGGGGTAGCAGTAATACTTGGACATACTTTTCCAGTGTTTTTTGGTTTCAAAGGAGGAAAAGGTGTTGCAACATCACTTGGTGTTTTACTTTTAAGTAATTGGCAAATAGGACTTATTTGTTTAGTATTTGCATTAGTATTAATGATATTAACAAGGATGGTATCTGTAGGTTCTTGTGCAGCTGCAATACTTTTCCCTGTACTTACATTATTTATAAATGAACATTACACAGTATTAACAGAAGGAAAA
>CALXEY010000044.1 GCA_944387455.1 uncultured Clostridia bacterium | reverse complement strand
AATTCTGGGATAAGTGCTTATTTCTTACCGCCTGGTCTTTGCCATGACATACTCCACTAAAGTTCCCTCCACCCTTATTTTTCTAAGAGTGTAGCCACATTTAGTTTCATCGCTTAATTCATGCTCATATATTATATATGCTTTTTTGTCTCTTGTCAAGTAATTTTTTTAGTTTTTTATGAAAATTTTACATAATTTTAAAAAGGATAACTATTATAGTTACCCTTTCTTAAACTAGCCTAATTGAGAAAGCCATATTTTTAAGTTATAAAGATATCTCTCAGCAGAAATATTGAAATTTCCACAGCCTCCTTGCATTTTTGAATACACTTCTCTTACTTGTCTTTCTGCCATAACCTCATTTCCAATTTCAGAAATACTTACTTTAGCCTTTCCCAGTACATAAGGTGTACCAACAAAAAGTTCTAGTGCTCCCCACTTTCCTATTTCTTGATAATTCTGAAATAGATACATAAGAGGAAGTGTCTGAATTTCATTTGACATTTTATAAAACGCAAGCTTTGTTTCTTCGAAAAAACCTAAAAGAAAAGATTGTGATATTTTGCCTCCAATACTTTCTTCCACATAACCTTTAAGTATATTTGCTTCTTCACTAACTACAAACATACCTATAAAGTCTTTTGGAAATACGCTCATACTACCTTGCTGAGATTTGCCATCAATTTTGTAAGCTTTCATTTTTTTCCTTTCTACTAGTTTTTACAATAAGTTTTACACTAAAACTTATTGTATATAATATTTCAGTTTTTGTCAAATTATGTTTTTTTGCATATTATGTAAAGAGAGATTATATCTCTAGAAAGGAGCTTTTTATGAATAAATATATTAATAATTTAAGTAAAATTTTTATTGTTTTTTTACTTAGCATATTTCTATTTGGAAATCTTTTTATTACCACTTTTGCCTTCGGTCCTTCTAGTAATAATATATATCAAGGAATAGATGTAAGCTCTTGGCAAGGAAATATAGACTTTAGAGCTGTTAAAAACTCAGGTATTGACATTGTTTATATAAAATCTAGTGAAGGTAGTAGTTATATAGACCCCTATTTTGAACAAAACTATAGAAATGCTAAAGCAAATGGTTTAAAAGTAGGTTTTTACCACTATGTAACCGCAAGAAGTGTAGAACAAGCAAGAACACAGGCAAATTTCTTTGCACGTGTTATTTCTGGTAAACAACCTGACTGCAGACTAGCTATGGACTTTGAGTCTTTTGGTAATCTATCAGTTTCTGAAATTAATGAAATTTCTAAAGTATTTTTAGAAACTTTGATAAATGCCACTAAAAAGGAAGTTGTAATTTATAGTAATAGTTATTCCGCTAGAACTATTTTTAGTTCTGAACTTGCAATTTACCCTCTTTGGGTTGCAAATTATGGTGTCTCAGAACCTCGGTGGAAATGATAAATGGTCTACTTGGGTTGGTTGGCAATATACAAGTACAGGTAGAGTTTCTGGTATTTCTGGTAATGTAGATAGAGATAGATTTACTGATGGTATTTTACTTTCTAGCACAGAACCAATTCCTACACCAGATACACCAGAGCAACCTGAAGAAAATAATAATATTACGTACACAGTAAAACCTGGTGATACTTTATCTGAAATTGCACTAAGATATAACACTACTGTAAGTAATATTGTTGCTTTAAACCCTAATATTACAAATCCTAATTTAATTTATCCAGGAGAAGTATTTACAATTAGTCAAAATAGTAATACTGGCACTAATGGAAACACAAATTCTCCTATATATACAGTAGTTAAAGGTGATACTTTATCTGAAATTGCTTTAAAATATAATACAACTGTTTCTAACTTAGTTAGATTAAATAATATTAGTAACCCTAATTTAATTTATCCAGGAGAAAAACTTATTATTTCAAACAATGCAAGTTTAGGAAATGAGTGTGGTAAAGTTTTATATACTATAAGACGTGGTGATACTTTATCTAAGATTGCAAATGAATTTGATACAACTGTATCTGAAATTGCAACTTTAAACAACATTAAAAATCCAAACCTTATTTATGCCGGTGAAACTATTAGAGTTCCCAACTGTAGAAAATAGACATAGAAATAATTTTCTATGTCTTATTATCCTTTAAAATCTATTACTTTATCTCCTTTTGTTGCTCCCCATGGTGCTGTTTCTAATAATTTTTCATTATAAAATGTTACTTTATCTAAATTACTACAATTACTAAAGCAATTTCCATCTATACTTTCTACACTTCTTGGTATTTCTATACTTACAAGCCCTTGGCAATAATTAAAAGAACTATTTATCTTTGTTACGCTATCTGGTATTATTACACTTGTCATTTTATTTTGATTGTGAAATGCTAGTGTTCCTATTTCTTTTACAGAACTATCGATTACAAATTCTCCATCTATTAGATATAAAACTGTTACTAATGTTTTTGGTTCTTTTTTTGTATATAAAACATTGTTTTCTACTACATAATTTTCATTTCCAGCATCTATTGTTACTATTCCACTAAAATTACTATATTTAAATAATGAATCAATATTGTTTACATTTTTTCCCATTTTTATTTCTTGAATATTTTTACAATTATTAAAAACTTGTGATTCTATACTTGTTAAAGAATCTGGTAATATTATATTTTTAGCATTTGTTGCTTGTTTAAAAGAAAATGCTGATAATTTTAATATTCCTAATTCATTATTTTCATCTTTTAAATTTATTGTTTCTTCTTTTGAATAACATATAGCTAATTCTTTTGTATCCTTAGTATATAATATTTTATAATTACTATCTACTATATATTTATTATTTCCATCTTTTACTTCTATTTCACTTATAGAAGTTGGTAAATAATTTGCATTTTCCAAACTTGTTAAAGAAATCGGTATTACTAATTTTGTTATATTATTATAATTTGATATTGATGTAGCAAACTCAGTAATTCCTTCTGGTATTTCAAATGTTGTAATACTTTTTAAATAACTGTCTGATAGAAATAATATTTTGTCCTTACTAGCTGGCATTAATATACCTGATTCATATACAAATTTTGCTTCTTCTCCTTCTTTATTTTTTATTATTATATTGTTTAACTTTGTATTGCTTTCAAATACATTATTCCCTATTTTATCCACTGTTGATGGTATAGTTATTTCTGAAAAAACTGTATTCAAGTTCTGTTGAAATTTTTGCTCTCATACTTTGTGTTAATATCCCACTATTTCCTGTTAGCATTGCAATTTATACACCAGCTAATATTAATAATACAACTACTGTTACAACTAAAGCGATTAATGTTATTCCCTTATTATTCTTTATTTCATTTTCCCTCATCTTTTGGAATCTCCTTTTTTATTATTATAATTTTATATAATTATTATAAATTATTAGCAATTATTTTGTAAGCATTTTTAGGTGCATATTTAATTGTTTTTTAATTGTAAAATATGTGTAATATATTTGTTAATTATAAAAGGAGTTATTATGAAAAAATTAAAAATACCAAAAAACCATAGTAGAGTAAGCAAAACTCTAAGATTACCTGAAAATTTAGTAGAAGATATTCAAATTTTATCAGATATGAAAAATATTTCTTTTAACAAAACAGTAACACAACTTCTAGAATTTTCTTTAAAAAACTTAGATGAAGAAGATAAAAAATCAATTGAAGAAAAACGTAAAAATTTTTCAGAAATATTTTAGTAGAATAATTAATGTTAATATTTAATTAATATTAAAACTTTTACTTAGTTTATATATTATTAATTTTAAGAAAGACTAAAACTTAAAGTTTCAGCCTTTTTTATTTATCATATTTTAAATTTCTATATTTTAATATTTACAAAACCGCTCCTATTATCCCAGCTTCATTTCCAAGCACTGCTGTTTGTATATTTATTTCCTTCCTTTTATTAAATAACATATTTTTTGAAATTATTTCATTTTTTAAATCATCTAATAAAACATCTTCAAAATACACAAAACTTCCACCTATTCCAATTACTTCTGGTTCAAATATATTTATTAAATTTGCTAGACCTATAGATAAATATTCTATATATTCTTGTTTTATTTTATTTATGATTTTATAATTTTTATCTTCTTTTTTAGTATTTTTAATTAAAGCAAGTAATTCTTTACCAGAAAAATTTTCATCATAACCTAGTGCTTTTCTTAAATTATTTTTAAACGCTTTCATAGAAGCATATTTCTCAAAACAACCTTTTCTTCCACAATTACACTCTAAGCCGTCTTTTTCTATTACCATATGCCCTATTTCACAACCTGGTAAATCTCCTGTATCTAATAATTTGTTATTAACAATAACAGCTCCACCTATTCCTGTACCTAGTGTTAAAAATAAAACTCTATTATAACCTTTTAAAGCACCAAATTTACTTTCTGCTATTGCTGCTGATTTTGCATCATTTTTTATTTTTATTGGTATATTTATTTTTTTATTTAATATCTCTACTATTTTATAATTTTTAAGTCCCAAATTTACAGACTTAATTACTTCAGTCTTATTAACAGTTCCTGGAATTGCTATTCCTATTTCTTCTATTTCATATTCTTTTCTATATTTTTCTACAGTTTCAAAAATAGTTTCTTCTATTACTTTTTTTACTTCTGTTGTTATTATTCCTTTTAATCTTTTTTCTGTTTTTTCTAGAATTTTACCATTTTTATCAATTACTCCAATTGCTATATGGCTTCCACCTAAATCTATTCCTATTTTATTTTCCATAACTACCTCTTTCTAAATAACAATTATTAAAATATTACATTTACTTTTTTCTGCATAATAAATTGGAAACTTTATGCAGAAAAGCAATCGTTTCTGCATAAAAAGTATCAAATATTATGCAGAAAAGTTTTATTTTTTTAAATATTTTGCAATTTTAATTTTATATTCTTCTAAATTCTTATTTTTTTCTTCTATTTGTTTTTTATATAATTTCTTTAAAGCTTCTATTTCTTCTTTACTTAAATCTTTTTCTTTTATTCTACCACTCTCATATCTTTTTTGTAACTCTAATAAATCTTCCTCTTCCATTAATTATCTTTCTTCTCCTTTTTCTACTATTGCTCTTTCTACTTCTTCTAGCAATTCTTCTGCTTTTTTCTCTTTTGCTTCTAATTCTTGTTTTTTTGCTCTTAAGCTTTCTAATGTCTCCTCTTCTTCATCTGTTTTTTCTTTTTTCCTTGATTTTATTCTTCTTCCCCAAGTCATACCATATTGTTCTGCTTCTCTTATTATTTCTTCTGATAATCTCCCTTCCCTATAACAACTAATTAAAGTATGTTTAGCTTCACCTAATCTTCTTTCTTCATCAGTTAGATTTTTTCCTCTTTGTTGTATTTCCCCCAAATTTCTTCCTGAAGCTATTAACAAATCTAGATTTTCTCTTCCTAAAGGCTTTCTTCCCCAAATCATACCATGTTCTTCTGCTTCTCTTATTATCTCTTCTGATAATAAACCTTTTCTATATGCTGCAATTAAGCTATGTTTTGCATTTCCTAATTTTATTTCTTCATCAGTTAAATCTTTTCCTTTTTGTCTTATGTCAGCTAAATTTCTTCCAGAAGCAATTAATAAATCTAACGCTTTTCTTCCAAAAGGAATTCTTCCCCAAACCATACCATGTTCTTTCGCTTCTCTTATTATTTCTTCTGATAACCTACCTTCTCTATAGTAATTCATAAAAGTATGCTTTGCTGATGCTAATCTTCTTTCTTCAGGACTTAAATTTTCTCCATTTTGTCTTATTTCTCCTAAATTTTTTCCAGATGCAATTAAGTAATCTAAAATTTTTCTTCCTGGTCCTCTATGTTCTTTCCAAACCATTCCGTTTGCCTCTAATAATTCTATTTGTTCTTTAGTTAGTTTTCCTTCTCTATATGCTGTTTTAATAGAGTGTTTTATTTCTCCTAACCATTTTTCTCTATCACTTGCACCAGTTTTATTTTGTTTTATTTTTTCTATATTTCCAACACTTACTAATATTTGTACCTTTTCTTCTATTGTTAATCTTTTTCCTTTATCTCTTATCATATTAAACTATCCTTTCTTGCAAAAAAGAGAAAAAGAATATTTCCTTTTTCTCTTTTGTAATTCTTACACTCCATAAGCTGAGAATAAGAAATTTCCCATATAAACTTGTACACAAGGTACTAATACTACTAAAACGAAGAATATTAATACTACACCTACTATTGCATAAACAACTTGTGGAAGAGCTTTCATAATCTTTGTCATAATATTGTCTATATCTATTTCCATATATTCAACTAATTTTTCCATCATTTCTGGTAAATCTGTTTGCATACCAATTTTAAGCATTTCAGTAATCATAGGTTTTGCTAAACCTGATTTTTCAAAAGGTTCTATCCAAGATTGACCTATTAATATATTATTTATAGATGTTTCTATCATTGATAGCATTACATAGTTTTTAACAACATTTTTACTAACTTCTATAGATTCTTGTATTCTCATACCATTTTTTAAGTTAAGAAGCATTGCTTTCATTAATCTTGAAAAGTCTAAGGCAAATATCAATTCTCCAAATATTGGCATTTTATATTTAAAGTAATGGTAATTATATTTTCCTTTTGGTGTATGCACATAAAATACTATTATAGCTACAATTCCAACTACTATTAATGTTGGTATATACCAGTATATTAACAGTTTATCAACAAAGTCTGCAAACCACAAAGTTACTGCTGGTAATGTTTCTTCTGTTCCTACTTCATCAAATACGTTCTGTATTGCTGGTATTGCAAATAATGTTCCTACAAATAACATTACAAGTAATAATACAAATTGGACAATATTTGGTATTAAAATAGACCTTAATTTTCTATTTATATTTTCTGTATCATCTAAGTATTTAACAGCTTGTTCTAGAGAGTTTGTAAGAGAACCTGATAATTCTCCAACTTTTATCATATTAATGTATATATATGGAAATACATTTGAATAATATTCCATTGTAGTATACATATTTTCTCCAGCTTCTACCCCTGCTAATATATCTTCTAATATACCTCTAAAAGATAAGTTTTCTGTACTTTCTATTATTGTATTTAAAGCGTGTATATTATTAAAGTTAGCCTTTTTTAATAGATAGAAGTTTTGTGTAAATACAACTATATCTCTTTGTGTAATTTTTTCTGTTCTTGCAAAATATAAATTTATTTTTTCTTTTGCAGATAATGTTTTTTGTTTATTTCCTGCAAGCTGAGTTGTATTTACATTTTTCATAATCTCTTGAATATCTGTTACATTTTTCTTTTGTTTCTTTTGCGCTCCTAATGACCTATATGCCATTTGTTCAATTGATATAGGTAACAAATTATTATTTTTTAGAGATTTTATTAAGTTTTGCTTACTTGCTGCTTCTACTTTGTTTCTTACAATTACCCCTTGCTTAGTCATTGCCTTATACATATATGTTGGCATAAGATTTTACCTCCTTGAAGTTATTTTCCTTTTTTAATTTTCAATTGCATAATTGTTCTATTTAATGTTTCTATATTTTTCTCTTCTATTTGAGCTTTTGCCTGTTCTAGAGTTATTTTATCATCTACAAATAGTTCTGCTAAAGAATTTATCAAGCCTATACTTCCTTTTTCTAAGTTACTTTGTATTGCATCTTCTATTTCTGATACACTTAGTTTTTCTTTTCTAATTATACCTGCAACTATATTATCAACTACCATTACTTCTGGTACTAATACTAATTTTCCGTCTGTTCCTTTTAATAATCTTTGAGATACAACAAGTTTTAATAATGCTGATAATAAGTATTTTATACTTGCTTGGTCTCTTACTTCGTAGAAGTTTATCATTCTATCTATTGTTTCAGCACAAGATTTAGTATGAAGTGTTCCTATTACCAAGTGTCCTGATTCTGCCATTTCTATTGCTGCTTCCATTGTTGTTTTATCACGTATCTCTCCTATTACTAGTATATCACAGTCTTCTCTTAAAGAGTTTTTAACACCATCACTAAATGTTAAACTATCTCTACCTTTTCCTACTTCTTTTTGTACTATCAATGATTTTTTTGAGTGATGTTTATATTCTACTGGGTTTTCTAGTGTTAATATCTTCTTGTTTTGGTTTTCATTTATATAATTAATTAATGCATTTAGAGTTGTTGTTTTACCAGAGTTTGTTTTACCAGTAACTAGGATAAGTCCTTGTGGTTGATATGTCATCCTTCTTACTATATCTGGTACTCCTAAAGATTCATATGTTGGTAATTCATTTTTTATAAGTCTCATTGTTACTATTGGTACTTCATCTGATAAAGATATATTTACTCTTAAACGTATATCTTTATATACATAAGACATATCTAATCTTCTTGTTGTATTAAATACCTCATCTTTGTCTACATTTCCTTTTACCAAATAATCATAAATTTCAAACATATCATCTGGTGTAAGTATTTTACTTCCTTGTACTGGTACCAAATCTCTTGCTATTCTTAGCATTGGTTTATTTCCTGGTATTAAATGTACATCAGATGCATCAAGTTTCATCGCTTCATCTATATATTTATCTAAATTCATTTTCGATCCTCCTTTGTTTTTACTAATAAATTAGTAATTTTTTGTTTAATTCGTCTAAGGTTGTGTCTCCATATGTTACTTTTCTAATTCCATCAACTATTAATGGCTCATATCCTTGTTTTATTGCTTCATTTCTTATTTCTATACTTGATTTTCCTTCCATTATCATTGTTTTTATTTCATCTGTTACATTTAATATTTCAAATACACCAAATCTATCATAATAACCTGTATTATTACAATGTTTACAGCCTACTGCATCATAAGTTGTTCCAGATGTATCAAATTCTACTCCATATTTTTTTCCTATTGTTTCTATTATTCTTTTTTCCTCATTATTAAATTTCCTAGCTTTTTTACAATTTGGGCATAATCTTCTTACTAATCTTTGTGATATTACAGTTGCTAATGTACTTGATATATCATAGTCTGAAAGTCCCATTTTTCTTAATCTTGTTATAACTTCTAAGCTATCTATTGTGTGTATTGTAGATAAAACATAATGTCCTGTTTGTCCTGCTTGGATTGCTATTTCTCCTGTTTCTTTATCACGTATCTCACCAACTAGAATAATATCAGGGTCTTGTCTTAATACAGTTCTTAATGAATCTGCAAACGTGACTCTTGGATCTATTTCTATTTGGTTTAAACCTTCTATACGTATTTCTACTGGGTCTTCTATTGTTGTTATGTTTATTTCTGGTCTATTTAAATAATCTATAATACTATATAAACTTGTTGTTTTACCTTCTCCAGTAGGTGCTGCCATTATTGTTATACTATTTTTCTTGTTTATGCTTTTCTTTAATTGTTCTTCTGTTACTGGTAAACCTAAATCAAATATATTTCTTATATTTATATCTTTTTTAAGTAGTCTTAAAACAAATTTTTCTCCATATACATTTGGTTGTGATGATACACGTATATTATAATCATCATATAATAATATTCTACCATCTTGTGATTCTTGTTTTTCTTGGTGCATATTTGATATTGCTTTTAATCTTCCTATTATTTGTTGTTGTTTTCCTTTTTCTATATTTGCTACTGTAAATAATTCACCATCTATTCTATATCTTACTCTTACTTTATTTAGCATAGGCTCTATATGGATATCACTTGCTCTTCTTTCCATACCTGTTTTTATTATACTATCTACAAGTGATGTTATTGTATCTCCTCTTCCTGTTGTATTTAGATTATTTGTTGCTGTTCCTTCATATGTTTTCAATATTCTGTCTATATCTGGCTCAAATGTGATATAATTTTCCATAACTAAGCCTTTGTTTAACATAAGCAAACGTACTGTTTCCATTGCTCTTGTATTTACTGTGTTTGCAAAACATACTTTTACTTTTCCATTTGCTACTTCAAATGGAACTGCTTTGTTTTTCTTTGCTACATCTAATGATATATAGTCTGTTACTTTTATTTTTACTGCTCTTTCATTAAGAACAATTCCTTTTGTTCCTAAAATTTCTCCCATTGCTTCTATTAATTTATGAGGATCACAAACATCTAATATATATAAGATATCCCCTATTTTTTTATTTGGATGTTGTTTTTGGTAATCTAATGCTCTTTCTATATCTCCTTCTGTTACTATCCCTCTTTTAACTAATTCAACACCCATTGGTTGTCTTCTTTTCATTTCCATAGTTTTCTCTCTCCTTTGTAACCTTTTATCTTAATGTATAACTTGTTGTCCTATTCATACCTCCTGATTCAAAATGTACACTAATTACTGTCTTTCCATTTTCTATGCTTTCTGAAAATGTACAATTTTCTATATCCCAACATATTTTCACTTTATTTCTATATATCCCTCTATTTTCTTTTATAAATGAGTATTGTACTCCATTATCAAATACTACATAATTTTCTGTACACTCTAATATTTGTATATCTTTATGGTTTACTTCATCTGAAAAATAACTGTTAAATGTTGTATATTCTGTTAATGGGTCATTATAAAAGTTTGCATCTTTTACACTTTTAAAAAATGCTCCTGATACTACTGCTATTATCCCAACTACTATTAGCATAACAATAACATATACAGTTAATGAGATTAATGTTATTCCTTTTTGTGATTTCATCTATTAATTCTCCTTTGTTATTACTGTTGATAGTTCAACAGTCTGTTCTTTTGCGTTAAACATATATGATATTTTTACAGTTACTTTTTTTACTATATTTGGTATTTTATCTTCGTTTCCTGGTAAATCTGTATAATCTATTATTTCTATTGTTCTATAAAAGCCTTCTTCTCCTGGTATTTCTTCATTTTCACATACTATACTATCTCCATTTTTTTGACTTCTTGTTCCATATAAATTATAACCATTATTTTTTAATTGTTCTATTTCATTTATTGCAAGATATGTAGCATTACCTCGTAATTCTATTTCTCTTGATTTACTATTTACTCTATATACAAGCATAGATACTATTGAGATAAATATAAATATTATAACAACTGATACTGCTATATCTATTCCTGTAAAGCCTTTATTATTTCGTAGTTTCATAATGTTCTCCTTTATAAAACATTTTAGATAATGTAATAATTATACATTAATACTAATACAAATAGTATTATATTTGTTGCTCCTAAGTAAAAACCTATACTAATTTCATTTGATATTTGTTTGTCTGTTTTCACATTTCTCTTTAGTCTATTTTGTATTTTATATAATAATATATATATTGCCATTGCTAGTAATGTAAATATTATTGCATTTGCTGTGATAAATTCTCCTGTAAATACACACATTGTTACTAGCATTAATAATATTGCATCTAAATAAGTACTTTTTGCAAACTTCTTTAATGTTATTGTGTCAAATAATAAAATTAGTATGTATATTATTAAATATATTACATATCTATATATATTAGCTTTTTCTACTACACATAGATATGCCATATATATCATAGATATTGCTAGCCCATAGACATTTACATATTTATCTATTTTTCTATTTTCATAGTCTATTCCACATATTAATATTATATATGTTAAATATAATACTACAAATATGTATTCTGCTATTTTAAATATGCTACTATCATAACTAAGCCCCATATAATATGCAATTAGCACAAATAACGCACCTGATAATATTTCTAATATTAAATATCTTGGTCTTATTTTTTCTTTACAATATCTACATTTTCCACCTAAAAATATATAGCTAAATATTGGAAACAAGTCTAATAGACCTAATTTATGGTTACAATTAGGACAATAAGAGTGTGTATGAACTATATCTTGTCTTTTTGGTATTCTATACACTGCAAGTGTATAAAAACTTCCAAACAAACTTCCTATTATAAATATTATGATATAAAAAAATGTTTCCATATGTCTCCTTTTATTAACTAAGCCATACACACTTAGTGTGCGTATGGCTATTATTTATTTTA
>CALXEY010000043.1 GCA_944387455.1 uncultured Clostridia bacterium | reverse complement strand
AAAGAAATTGCGAAAAAATTAAAACAAGAAAATGTAAGTTTAGAAATAATTTCTAAAACAACAGGGTTATCTATAGATGAAATAAAAAAATTGTAATTTGTAAAAAACTAGAAAATTTTAAAGATTTTCTGGTTTTTTAATCTTTTGTGTATCTTTTGTTTCCCACTTGTAATTTTCATAAAAAAATGATATAGTTAAAAGGAAATTTTAAGAAAAAGGAAGTGTGAATTTGGAGCTTAGAGAGATAATAGAAAAGTCAAATTTAGAAATTCCAAAAGAAAGAGTATTATTTAATGAACTCATGAAAAAATACACAACATTTAAAATAGGTGGACCAGCAGAGTGTTTGATAAAAATAAAAAAAGTAGAAGAACTAAAGAAAGTATTAAAATTAGCAAATGAAAATAATATTAAGATTACAGTAATAGGAAATGGAAGTAATGTTTTAGTTTTAGATGAAGGAATTAAAGGAATTATTTTAATTATAAAAATAGAAGGATATAATTTTTATACACTAGATAATAAAAAATTTGTAATTTCAATTGGAGCAGGAGAAAAAATTCCTAAAATGGGAAGAATTTTCTTAAATAATAGTTTAACAGGTTTTGAAGAAATATCTGGAATACCAGGAAGCTTTGGAGGAGCAGTAAGAATGAACGCAGGTGCAAATGGTAAAGAAATGAAAGATATTGTTAAATCTGTAAAATGTGTAGATTATTTAGGAAATGAAAAGGAGTTTTCAAACTCTGAAATGAAATTTGAATATAGAAGAAGTATTTTAAAAGATGAAAAATATATTGTAACAGAAGTAAAAATAGAATTAGAAAAAGGAGATAAAGAAAAAATACTAAACAAAATGGAAGAATATTCTAATTCAAGAAAAGAAAAACAACCATTAGAATTTCCAAGTGCAGGAAGTACTTTTAAAAGAGGAAAAGATTTTATAACGGCAAAATTGATAGATGAAGCAGGTTTAAAAGGTTTATGTGTTGGAGATGCGGAAGTATCAACAAAACATAGTGGTTTTATAATAAACAAAGGAAATGCAGAAGCAAAAGATGTACTAGAATTGGTAGAAAAAGTAAAAGAAGAAGTATATAAAAAATTTAATAAGAAAATAGAACTAGAAATAGAAGTAATAGGTAAATAGGATGTGTCCCGAATGCGACTAAAAGGTCGCAAAGGAAACGTCCCCGAAGGAGGAAATATGAAAGGCTTTTTTCAATGGTTTAAATCAAGTAGTAAAATGAAAAGATGGATGTTTTTAATTTTAATAGGTATTATTCTTGCCTGTTATGGATTAGCTAGAATTTTGGTAATGGATGTTATTTCATTTGAAACAGTAGCACAAGTTGTTGCTATATTTGTTGTTGGTTTTCTTGCAATTGTAATAGGACTTGTATTTTTAAATAAAAGAACATTAGAGGTTTTAATTGAAGCAAGTGATGAAAGAATGGAAAATAATAAAAATGTTAATATGAATTCACTTATTTTCAATAAAACTGTTTATGATAAGGGACCAAACATTGTAGTTATTGGAGGAGGAACAGGTTTAAATACTGTTTTATCAGGTCTTAAAAATTACACGAATAATTTAACAGCAATTGTTACTGTATCAGATTATGGAGAAGGAATATCAAATTCTAGAAAAGAATTACAAACATTACCTTTAGATGATATTAAAGATAGTATAGTTTCTCTAGCATCTAAAGAAGGTGAAATTGATAAATTATTTAATTATGAATTTAAAACTGGAAAATTAAAAGGTTTAAACTTTTCAGATATATATTTCTTAGCAATGCAAGGTGCAAATGGTAATTTTGAAGATTCTATTATAAAAAGTAATGAAGTTCTAAATATGATAGGAAAAGTTATCCCAGTAACTTTAGATGAAATGAAAATTGTTGCTGAACTTGCAAATGGATATATTGTTGAAGAAAAATCAAGAATACCAGAAGTTGTAACAGATAAATTAACTAAAATAAATAGAATTACAGTAAACCCAACAAATTGTAGACCTACACCTGGTGTTGTAGAAGCTATAAAAAATGCAGACTGTATAGTAATAGGACCTGGTAGCTTATATACAAATGTTATACCACCACTTTTAATAAATGGTGTTGCAAAAGCTATTAAAGAAAGTACTGCAATTAAAGTATATGTATGTAATATAATGACAGAACCAGGTCAAACTGATAATTATTCTGTATCAGACCATATAAATGCAATAACAGAGCATTGTGGCACAGGAGTTTTTGATTATTGTATTTATGATACAGGAGAAATTATACCAGAATTTATTAAAAAATATAATTTTGAAGGTCAAGATTTAGTAGAACAAGATGTAGATAAAGTTAAAGGTATTAAATTTTTACAAAGAAACTTATCTATGGTAAAAGATGATTTTATTAGACACGACCCTAGCTTAGTTGCTTCTTCTATAATTGAGTTAATATGTGATGATTTAAGATATCAAGATAAACAAAATGACCCTCAATTTTTAATGCTTAATAATAAGCTTCGTGAAGAAAAACGTATTAATAAGATTAAGAAGAAAACAGAGAAAAAAGAAAGAAAAATAGCTGAAGGAAAATTAGGAAAACACGATAGAGGTTTAAAATCAAAGAGTAAATTTAGTACTAAATATAGTGATAGAATTGCATCTATTAGAGAAGCAGATGCAAAGGCTGAAAGAAAGAAAAAACAAAGAACAACAAAAAGTAGAAATAAAGAAACAAGTAATAATGTGAATATTGATGTAGCTAAAACAACTAGATCTAAAAGTCAAAGAGGAAGACCTACAAAGAAAAAAGCTACAGCAAAAAGATTTGCAGATAATAAGAGTACTAATGTAAAAAAGAAATCAAGAGAAGAAATTAGAGCAGAAATGTTAAAACAATTAGAAAATAGTAAATTAAATGATAGAAAGTAGGAAAAGTTATGAAATTTACAAAAGAAAGTTTAAATTTAGAAAATGCTTTAGATAAAGAGTGGTTAATTACAAATGGAATAGGTGGATATAGTTCAGCTAGTATAATAGGTGCAAATACTAGAAAATATCATGGTTTATTAGTAGCAAGTCTAACACCACCAGGAAGAAGATTTGTTATACTTTCAAAATTAGATGAAAGTATTGAAGTAAGAAATAGAAAATATAATTTATATACAAATATAGGTAAAGAATATATTTCAAA
Source organism: uncultured Clostridia bacterium (assembly GCA_944387455.1). Classification (GTDB taxonomy): domain Bacteria; phylum Bacillota; class Clostridia; order TANB77; family CAG-508; genus CAG-269. The sequence continues at coordinate 8,946 of CALXEY010000043.1, read as the reverse complement.
AGGATATGAGTATCAAGAATCTTTTGAAAAAACTGTAGTTCCTACTTTTACATATAAAGTAGGAAAAATAGAAATTACAAAAACAATTTGTATGGACTATGGTAAAAATACAGTTGGAATATATTATAAAATTAAAAATGGAGCATATAAATCAAAACTAACACTTGCACCAATAATTAATTTTAGAGATTTCCATACAGTAAATACTAACCATATATTTGATGTAAAACAAATAATTAAAGGTAACAAAGTAAGAGTAGTGGTAGACGGAAATTCATATACACCTATTTATATGAATCTATCAGAAGGAAAATATATAGAACACAAAAATGATAGTTTTAATAATATGTTTTATATTGAAGAAGAAAAAAGAGGTTTTGAAGCTGTAGAAAACCACGCAGTACCAGGAAGATATGAAATCGAAATAAAAGCAAAAGAAGAAAAAGAAATTTCTTTTGTATGTTCTTTAGAAGAAAATATTGAAGAAATTAAGGTGAAAGATTTAATTAAAAAAGAAGAAAAAAGAATTAATAAAATATATGAAAATTGTGGGTTCGTAAAAGAAAGAACAACAACTAAAAAACAAGAAAAAGAAAATGAATTAATAAAAACATTTATTAGAGCTACAGATAATTTTGTAGTAAATAGACATAGCTTTGGACTTCATACATTACTTGCAGGATATCATTGGTTTTTAGATTGGGGACGTGATGCTTTAATTTCTTTTGAAGGAACACTTCTTATTACAAAAAGATTTGATATAGCAAGAGAATTACTAAGGACAGGTATTAGAGATGTAAAATATGGTTTAGTTCCAAATGGATATTCTGGTTATGATAATAGACCACTTTATAATAGTGTAGATGCATCACTTTTACTATTTGAGGCTATACAAAAATATATAGATTATACAAAAGATTATAAATTTGTAAAAGAAGAAATGTACGAAACAATGAAAACCATAATTGAAAATTATTGTAATGGTATTGACGTTGATGAAAATAATATTTACTTAGATAGAGACGGTTTAATTGTTTCAGGAACAGAAAACACACAAAATACGTGGATGGACGTTAAATTCCAAGGAAAAGCTGTTACGCCAAGAAATGGAAAAGCAGTTGAAGTAAATAGTTTATGGTATAATGCAAATAAAATTATGCAAGGACTAAGTATAAGATTTGGACACCCAATAAATGCTTTGAAATATAAAGAATTAGCAGAAATGTGCAAGGCTTCTTTTAATGATAAATTCTATAATGAAAATACAAAATGTTTATATGATGTGTTAGGTGACGGAAAAATAAGACCAAACCAATTATTTGCTTTAAGTTTAACATATCCTATAATAGATACAAATTCTGAAGTTGCTAAAAATGTAATTGATGTAGTAGAGAAAAAATTGTTAAATTCATATGGACTAAAGACTTTAGCAAAAGGCGAAGAAAATTATGTTGAAGTATATGAAGGTGATGAAAAACATAGGGATTTAAGTTATCATCAAGGAATAACTTGGCCTTGGCTTTTAGGTTTATATTATAATGCTTTAAAAAATATTAAAAATAATATAGAAAATAAAGAAGAAAAAGAAAAATTAGAAGAAAAAATAAATAAATTTATAGAGAAAACTAAAAAGACATTTTCAAAAGAAATAGACGAAAGAGGTTGTATTGGTTCAATTGCCGAACTTTATGATTCAAAAACTCCTAATTTACCGAAAGGAACAATAGCACAATGTTGGAGTGTTGCAGAAGTGTTTAGAATAATACTCGGAAAATAAGGAGAAAGGAGATTATTATGATAAAAGATAAAAATAATAATTATCTAAAAGATATAAATCCATTTGAGAGATTTGGAAAAATAGATAATAGTGTAATTTCATTTTATATGCAATATAATCACTTAAAAAACATATATAGACAAGGATGGCTTAAAGTTAGAATTGGGTTAGAACACGAATCAAAATGTGAGTCTGTTGCAGACCATTCTTTTTCAATGGCACTTCTTGCACTTACTATGATAGAAAAATATAAATTACCATATGATGTTTTAAAATGCATGAAAATGAGTATAGTTCATGAATTAGGAGAAGTATATGTTGGTGATTATACACCTTTTGATAAAGTAACCAAAGAAGATAAACATAATCAAGAAAGAGAAGCTATAAAGAAAATATTAAATAGTTTAGATTTTGATAATGATTTCTTAGAATTATGGGAAGAGTTTGAGGAGAATAAAACAGAAGAAGCAAAATTTGTTAAAAATTTAGACCAATTAGAATTTACTCTCCAAGCATCAGCATATGGGTTAGATGCATCTTGTTTTGAGAGATGTATCAGTAAAATAACAGATGAAAATTGTAAAGAAGTATTAAACTCTTTATTAGAATTAACAAAAGGAAATAAAAAACCAAAAGTAATAGGATAGTAGATGTAAAATGATTAGTATTGATAATTTGGAAAAAGAATTAAAACAAGGAAAATTAAATAGTATATACCTTTTATATGGAGAAGAATTATTTTTATTAGAAAGTAATTTAAATAAAATAAAAAAATTATTTGGTGAAACTATAAAAGGTATAAATTATGTTTTAATTGATGAAACAAATATAAAAGAACTTATTTCTGATATAGAAACACCTGCATTTGGTTATGAAAAAAAACTTATAATTGCAAGAAATACAGGTATTTTTAAAGCAGAAGGAAAAAGAAAAAATAAAGAAATTGGCGATTTTAAAGAAAAATTAAATGATTATATAAATGATAATATAAAATTAATAGATGAAAGTGTTATATTAGTATTTGTAGAAGAAGAGGCGGATAGTAGATTAAAACTATTTAAAACATTAGAAAAACAAGGAACAGTGTGTAAATTTGATTTTTTAAAACCAATACAAATAGAAAAAAGAGTTAAAGCAATTTGTAATGCATATGGAGTAAATATAGAAGATAATACATTAAAATACTTTATTGAAATATGTGGAACAAATATGCAAGATGTGATTAACGAGATAAGAAAACTTATTGAATATGCCGGAAATGGTGAAACAATAAAAAAAGAAGATATTGATTGTTTAACAATAAAAAAATTAGAAGCAATTATATTTGATTTAACAGATAATTTGGGACAAAAGAAAACTGCTAAAGCTATAGAAGTATTAAAAAATTTAATTTATAATAAAGAGCCTATTCAAAGAATATTAATTATGCTTTACAAGCACTTTAAGAAATTATATTTTTTAAAGTTAGCTACTAGATATAATAAAGATATAATAAGTTCTTTAAATTTAAAGCCTAATCAGACTTTTTTAGTTAATAAATATAAATTACAAGCAGGTTATTTTACTGAAAAAGAATTAAGAAAAATTTTACAAGAACTACGAGAGTTAGATGTTAATTATAAAAATGGTTTAATAGATTTAGAAATAGGTTTAGAATCTATTCTTTGTGGTTATTGTTAGTTTAAGGAGTAAAAATGAATATAAAGAAAATAGAAAGTGCTGATACTAAGAAAATAGGAAAAAAAATAGAATATTTTAAGGAAATAGATTCAACACATTTATATGCAAAAGAAGTATCTAAAAAGAAAGAAAATAATGGAAAAATGTTAATTGCAGAAGTACAGACAGCAGGAATAGGAACAAAAGGAAGAAGTTGGTATACTGGAGAGGGGAAAAATATAGCTACAACTATAATATTATATCCCAAATGTAGAATAGATAAATTAACTAATTTGAGTATAGAAATTGCAGAGAAAATAAAAGAAGCAATTTATGAGTTATATGGATATGAGTTGAAAATAAAAAAGCCAAATGATTTATTATTTAATAACAAAAAAATATGTGGTATTTTAACAGAAATACACTCACAAGGAGAAAATATAGAATATTTATTAATTAGTTTTGGTTTTAATGTTAATGAAGATAATTTTTCAGAAGAGACAAAAGATATAGCAACATCTTTGAAAAAAGAGACAGGAAAAGAATTTAACAGAGAAGAAATAATTATAAAGATAATAGAAAAATTAGAAGAAATAGAAGATATTCTTTAGTCTTCTATTTTTTTGTTCTAAATTTAAATTTTATTAATATAAATTAAATAATAAAACAAAAATGGAGGAGAAAAATGGAAAGTTATCAAGAAAATAATGGCAAAAAAAGAATAAAAAATATATTTATAGGTATAGGGATTTCAATGCTGTTTACTGTAGTTTGTCTATTAGTATTTTCACTTATATTAACATATACTAATATAAGTGAAAATACAATTATACCAGTAATAATTATTATTACAGGTATAAGTATATTAATTGGTAGTTCTATAGGAAATATAAAGATAAAAAAAGATGGAATATTAAACGGATCAATAATTGGAGCATTATATATATTAATATTATATTTAATTTCTAGTCTTTTAAATGTTAATTTTACTCTTAATTTTACAAGTATAATTATGATAATTGTAGGAATCGTTTTTGGAATTTTTGGAGGTATCATAGGAGTAAATAGCAAATAATAGAGAAAAATGTAGAAAAAAGAAGAAAAAAAGAGAAAAAGGTGGAAAAATGTCGAATTTTGCGATGAAAAGTTGAAAAAATTTTAAAAAAGTAATTGACAATTCCACTTTTTGATATTATAATAGTTTTACATTTTCAAATTATTCTATAATTTAATTTTAAGAAATTTTATTCTTAATGTTTAGAATCTTAATTACAATCCAAGATTTTAAATTATAATTATATAAAAGAAGGAGGAATGCTTTTGTCAAAAAAGAGAAAAGTACTACTTGTTTTAGCAGTCTTATTAATTATATTATTAGCCTTTATAGGAGGACAAGCATATGCTAAATATGTTAGTGAAGTTAGAGGTAATGGAGTTGCAGAAGTAGCTACATGGGACTTTAAAGTAAATGGACAAAGTGAACAAGTAGAAGAAATTAATTTAGCATCAACTTGTAATAATGAAACTCTAGTAGACAATAAAATTGCCCCTGGTACTACAGGAAGTTTTAATATTTTAGTTGATGCAACAGATTCAGATGTAGGAATTAACTACAATATTACTTTTACAGAAGAAGAAAATAAACCAGAAAATTTAAAATTTTTCTATAATGAAAAAGAATATAATTCAATTAAAGAATTAGAAGAAGATTTATCTGGAACAATAAATGCTAATGAAGAAGATAAGACAAGAACATTAAATGTACAATGGGAGTGGTCTTATGAAACAGGAAGTAATGAAGAAGAAATTGCTAAAAATGATTTAATTGATACAAAAGACGGACAAACAATTCAGAATTATAATTTTGAAGTAGTAGTTACAGGAACACAAGTTAGACCACAAGCTTAAAATTATAACTAATAAATTATAGAATAAAAGAAAATGAAATTTACCTTATACTTAGGAGAGTAGGGAGGACTAAATCTAGGAATCCCTACTAGAAATAATATTTTTATACAAGGAGGAAAATATGAAAGAAAAAATAAAAGAAAAGAAAAATATTATAATCATAATCTTAATAATGTTTTTAATTTTAATATTGTTTTTTACAGGGTATAGTATGGGAAAAAGTTTTTCTAAAATTAATATAGACGGAAATACACAAATTGCTAAACCAATATTTGATGTGCAAAATTCAGGGAATTTTGAGATAGATAATATAAATAGTCATGGCACATATGAATTTGTAGTAAGAAATTTTAACCTGAATGGTGAAAAATCAGATGTTGATATTGAATATTATATAGAATTATTAAATGTTATACAAAATGATGCAATAAAAATAAGATATTTAAAAAATGAAGAAGAGATTAAAATTAATGGAAATAGAACAGAAAATTTTTATTTAAATAAAAATGAAAAGCAAGAAGATAAGTTCAAAATAGAAATTACATATGAAAAAGATAAAAATATAAAAATGGAAGATATATTAGAAACTTTAGAAATAAAAGTACATTCTGAGCAAAAACAGGAGGTACTATGAAAAATTTAATAAATAATAAAAAGAAAATATTAGTTTTAATTCTAATTTTTATAGTCATATTATTTACTTTCTATAAAATAGCTCAATCAAGAGACTTAAAAGTACAAGAAGATTTAATATTTTTTAAATTATTAGGAAATGGAAATATAGAGGAAAAAGATATTGAACAAGAAAATTATAGAAATAATAATTTTGAAAATAGTTATCAAGTGAAAGTTTTTAAAGATAAGAAAAGTTATGAAAAAGTAAATTTATTACAAACTATAAATTTAAACACTTTAGTAAACGAAAAAGTTGCACCAGGTACTAGTGGTAGTTTTTATGTTGATTTAATTTCAGATTCTGATTTACAATATGAATTAGAAATAGTAAATAAAAATGAGAAACCAAAAAATTTTGAATTTGAAATTGAAGAAAAGGAAGGGAGGATAGAAAAAAATAAAATAAAAAAAGTGAGAATAAATTGGAAATGGTTATACGAAATAAACGAAGAGGAAGATATACAAGATACAAAAGATGGTGAAACCTTAGAAAAGTTTAATTTTGAAATACAGGCAACTGCAATCCCATTGGCTTTAGACAATAGGTAGTTCACATTTGCACAATCGGAAAAAGGAGGTATAGATTTGAAAAAAATAATTGCTTTTTTATTTATGTTTTTTATAATAACTACAATATGCATAAATAGTTATGCAAAATATGTATTTGAAAGAAGTCTTATGGTTTCGGATATAAAAATAGATGAAACTAAGCCCAAAATAGAATTTATAAGTGCTACTTCTGATAATGAAGGGTATAATAATTATGCTAATCAAACACATACTGTAACTGTCAAATTAGTAGCAACAGAAAAAAATTTAGAAGAAAATAATTTTACTAAAAAATCGATTTGGATGGTTGGTGATAAAGAGATAAGCAATATTAAAAAGGTACATTCGAGTCATTATAGAAATACGTTATCAATTGAAGCAACATTATCAGGTATAAAAGGTGATGGAAAATTAATTCTAAAAATACCAGAAGGAACAATTGTGGATAAATACGGAAAAACAAATGATGAAATGGTAATAGATACAGGAATAATAATAGATAATACAGCGCCCGTAATTAGTTTTACACAAGAAGAAATAGAAGCTGGGAAAATTAATGCTATTTTAAAATCAAATGAAAAAATAAGACCAATAAATGCTTGGAATATATCAGAAGAAAATACAAAATTAAATAAAGAGTTTTCTTGTAATGTATTATATCCATTGCCTATAACGGATTATGCAGAAAATACAAGTAACGTAGATGTAAGAATAGATAAAGCAACAAATATGAAAATGAAATTTTCAGTTATATCTGGAAGGAATATATGGGATATAGCAACAGAACCAAACCAAATTTTAGGAAAAGATTTTATTGAAGAAAGTACTAAATATAGGATAGAAGGTATGGCAATTTGTTGTAATGATATATTAAAAGATAAATTAGAATATAAATGTTATATGAATACTAATTTGAAAACTGATTTTGGAATATGGTATGATTACGAAACTCGATATTATCAAGGATATAATCCGCCAGGAGGAGAGTTTAAGCTATATAAAGATACATATGGATTAAATTTTTTTGGAGAACAAGGAATAGTGTTTGGAGCATCATTAATAAACAAGAAAGATGAATTGGGAAAAACAAAAGCACCATATGGTATTACTGCACTTGCTTTTAGATTAAAGGAGCTTCCAGAGTATTCAATTGTGTATCAAGTATGGGTAGAAGGTAATGGATGGGTAGAACCAGCCTTGGATGGAGAAGAAACTAAACTTGCTTATGATAAACCAATTGGATTGTTTAGAATAGCTTTAATTCCAAAAACAGAAAGACAATATCTTATAGATGATTGGAAAAAAGATGTAGGAACAAACAATATGAAATAAAAAAGTTTTTAATATAAAAATGTACATTTGATGGCTTTTGCATAATTTGTACATTTTTATATTAAACTGCTTAATTATATATTTTAATTAATTTAGATTATTTTTTGATATTTGTTCAAAATTTCTAAAAATTTAAATCTAGTTATCCAAAAAATCAGAAAAAGAAAGAAAAAAAAGAGGAAAAACAAGAAAGAGGTATATTAAACATTATATTTAGTCTTGTGTTAAAGTTGTTTTTGTAATTAAAAAATGATAAGATTGAGGTGATAAAAATAGAAAGTTTAAAAAGAATAGAAGCAAGAAAAGTAAATGAGAAAATAAAGGCGGATTTTGAAAAATATTTAAAAGACCCAGTGTTTATGGCTTTGGTAAAAAAGTATGCAAAGGAAAGTGAAGAATTTAATAAAAATAACCTGCAATAGAAAAAGAACACGATAAAATAATAAAAAGAGTGTTTACAAGTGAGAGAGAAGCAACAATGTTTATAAGGAAAACATTAAAAATAGATGTAAAAGCTAAAGACTTAGAATTAGTACAAAATAGTTTTGTAACATTAGAACTAAAATATAGAGAAGCAGATATAGTATATAAAATAAAAGGAACAAATGTAGTAATATTAATAGAACACCAAACAAGAGTAGATAAGAAAATGCCATATAGAATATTAAATTATCAAATGGAAATAATGAGAACAAATGAAGGAGAAGAAGAGTGTTTAGTAATACCAATAGTTTTATATACAGGAAAAGAAATGTGGGCAGCAAAGAGATATATAAAAGAGTTACAAACAAGGCGTTATGCCAAGAAAGAAATAAATTTTGATGAAATAGAATTAGGCACACTAGGTTATTATACACTAGTAGATGTAAACGAATATACAAAAGAAGAATTGTTAGAAGAAGAAGGAATATTAAGTAAAATAATGTTATTAGAAAAAGAAAGAAACACAGAAGAATTATTAAAAACAATATTTGAAATATATGCAACCGCAATCCCATTGGCTTTAGACGATGGGTCAAGGTTGCCGAAAGTATACATTTTGTGTT
>CALXEY010000042.1 GCA_944387455.1 uncultured Clostridia bacterium | reverse complement strand
TTTGCTATATCTTGAACAGTTAATTGTTTTGGTTTAGCTTTTTCATTTAATTTATCAATTTCTTCTACTAACTGACACTCACGAGTCTTTAAATCTGCAGCTTTTTGGTAATCTTCTGTAGAATCAGCAGCAATGACTTCTTCCTTTTCAGCTTGTACTTTAGAAAGTTCTTGTTTTAACATTTCTAGTTTGTATAATTCTTTATTTTCTAAATTAATTCTAGAACAAGCTTCATCTAAAATATCAATAGCTTTATCTGGTAAAAATCTATCGTGAATATATTTTTCTGACATAACTACAGCTTGTCTGATTACATCAGAAGAAATCTTAACTTTATGATATTCTTCATAATATTTTTTGATACCTTCTAATATAGAAATAGAGTCATCTTCATTAGGTTCTTCAACTAAAACTTGTTGGAATCTTCTTTCTAAAGCAGAATCTTTTTCAATATATTTTCTATATTCTTTTAGAGTAGTAGTTCCAATTAATTGTATTTCTCCATTAGATAGGGCAGGCTTTAGAATATTTGCAGCGTTCATTGCGTGTTCTCCGTCACCAGCACCAATTATATTATGAATTTCATCAATTACTAAAATAATATTTCCATATTCTTTACACTCATCAATAATACCTTTCATTCTTGACTCAAATTGTCCTCTGAATTGTGTACCTGCAATTATTGATGTCATATCTAATAAATAAACTTCTTTATTTAAAAGTTTTGCTGGAACATTTTGGTTTGCAATCTTTATTGCTAAACCTTGTGCAATAGCAGTTTTACCAACACCAGGTTCACCAATTAAACAAGGGTTGTTTTTAGAACGTCTATTTAATATTTGAATAACTCTTGTGATTTCTTTATCTCTACCAATTACTATGTCTAATTCATTATTTTTAGCCTTTTCAGTTAGGTTTGTACCAAAAGTATCCAAAAATTTCTTTTTCTTATTTGATTTTTTATTTTTCTTTTTCTCAACTTTTACTTTTTTTCTGTTAGAATTTGGTTCTGTATCTTCATTATTATTGTTGTTTTGAAACATATTAGAAAAAATAGAACCAATAGGAATTGCAGCACCTGTGATTCTAGGACTATCTGGGTTATCATCATTTTGACTATCAAAAGTAATTGCACCTTCCATATTTTCTATATCTTCTAAATTAATATTTTCAGCTAAATCTTTAAAAATAGTTTCAAATTGTTTTGTCATATCACTAATTGAATTAGGGTTTTGTGATGACAAAATCTGATTTTGTTCTGAAAGAACCTCATTTGGGTTAAGACCTTTCTTTTTAGCACAATCATAACAATAACCTTCTAAAGATTCTTTCCCATTTTCTATTTTTTTATAAAAAAGTATAGCTTGATTTTTATTACATTCTGAACATAACATACTTTTAATTCCTCATTTCTTCTTAAATATATATCTATATAATAATACTCTAAAATAAGGGAATAGTCAAGATTTTACCAAAAGATTAATATAAAATTAAGGTTGATTAATAAAAAAATAGATGTTATAATAAAATAGATTTAAAAATAACAAAACTAGAGAAGAAGAGGTTATATAATGAACGTTACATTACCAGAAAAAGAAGGAATAAAAAAAGGACAGATAATTATATATTCTGTAATAATTTTAGTTTGTATAATTTGTGTTATAGTAGCTTTTTATGTGCAATTTTATGCAAGAATAGATTTAGCAGGGTTAGTTGGTATGGGAGAAGAATCTTCTTATGGAAATAAAACAGAAGAAGAACAAGTAAATTTGGAAACAAATTTTGCACAATTATTTACAAATAGTTTAAATAATTATAATGGTGAAAATGATAATAAGAAAAAAGAACAAGATAAGAATTTAGTATATACTGAGTATCAAAAAAAAGAGAGTAAATTAAATAGTTATAATTTAGAAGTAAATATACCATTAATAAATGTTGATAATGAAATAGTAGAAAATTATAATAAAGAAATACAAGATACTTTCCAAACACTTTCTGAAAATGTTTTAAAAAGTGAAAATCAAAATATAATTTATACTGTAGATTATGTAGCAAATGTACAAGACGGAATTTTATCACTTATGATTAGATCTAATTTAAAACAAGGTGCAAATGCTCAAAAAGTAATTATACAAACTTATAATTATGATTTAAGAAATAATAAAGAAATAACTTTGAACGAAGTTCTAAGAATAGAAAAACTAGATGAAAATAATGTACAAAATATAATAAATAACAAAATAAAAACAGAACAAGATAAAGCAGAAGATTTACAAAGCCTTGGATATAATATTTATTCAAGAGATGTAGATAGTGATATTTATAAATTAGAAAAATCTACAGAATTTTATTTAACACCAAATGCCTTATATATTATTTATGCTTATGGTAATGCTACTAATACTAGTGAAATGGATATAGTTGTTTTATAAAAAATTAAGAGAAGCTTTTTGCTTCTCTTTTTGAAAATAAAAGGGGATGTTTTTTATTTTAAACCAGTTCTCTTAACTGATTTGATTATATTTTAATAATCTTTTTTGTCCATTTTGTGAACTTAAAGTGAAAAAACGATAAAAATAAAAAAATACATCTTAGAATTTCTAAGATGCATTTTAAATTAAGGTTGTTCATCTAAAGTAACAGTTAAATCTCTTTCTTGACCGTCTCTATTTACTTTTAAATTCATTTGGTCACCTATTTTGTGTTTATTTTTTAATTCATTTAATTCGTCCATAGTAGTAATTTTTTGACCGTCAGCTTCAATAATTACATCACCAGGTTTTACTCCAGCTTTTTCAGCAGCTGAGAAATCATCAACAGCTTTAACATAAATACCGACAACTAAATCATTTGCTTTTGCTGTTTCTTCGTCTAAGTCCATACCAGTAATTCCAATGTAAGGTCTTCTAACTTTGCTATATTCTATTAATTGAGAAGTAACATCTTCAGTTGAATTAATTGGTATTGCAAAGCCCATACCTTCAATTCCTTCACCTTGTAATTTTAATGTGTTTATACCAATTACTTGACCTTTGCTGTTTACTAAAGCACCACCACTATTACCAGAATTAATTGCAGCATCTGTTTGAATTAGCGTATAAGTATTTCCATCTGAATCTGTAATTTTTCTATTAACAGCACTTACAACACCACAAGTGATACTACTTTCCATACCTAAAGGGTTTCCAACTGCCATTGCAAATTCACCAACTTTAATACTATCTGAGTCTGCAAATTCGGCTTTTGGTAAATTATTTTTATCTATTTTAATAACAGCTAAATCAGTTTGTTCATCAGTTCCTATAATTTTTGCTTCATATTCAGTTTCATCATTAAATAATTTTACTGTTACTTTAGTTGCAGATGAAACTTCGTAAAAATCACTCTCTGATGAAGAAGAAACAATGTGGTTATTTGTTAAAATATATCCATCATCACTAATTATAATACCAGAACCACTTGCTGTTGCTGTACTTTGAGTATTTCTATTACCAAACATATTAATAAGAGAATTTACATTATATTCTACTGTTATACCAACAATAGAAGGTAGTATTTTATTTGCTGCATATACAGCTGTATCTGAATAATTAGAAAGTGAAGTTTGACTCACATATCCGTTTGATTCAGAAGAAGTTTGGCTATTATTTATTGTATTTTCTGAACCTAAAATACTAGAACGTATCGAAGGGACATAAAAACAAGTACCTATCACTACTGCACAACCTACTACACCACTTACAAAAGGTATTAAAATACTTTTTGTAAAGCTTGTGCTAGACTTTGTTTTTTCCTTACTTTCATAATTTTTGTAAGAATTAGGGTTTTGAACAGCTTTAAAATTATTTTTGTTTTCTTCTTTCTTTACTGTTTTTTCGCTTTCATTTTTTTCATCCATATTTAAGACCTCCTAAAATTTATTTAATTATAAACTATAATATCCTAACTGATTAATATAATACAATAGATTTGTGAACTTTTTGTGAAAAAAATAAGAAAATTTAAAATCAGCTTGCATTATTAAAAAATATATGTTATAGTATTACTACATTTATATTTACTATTTTGAATCGAAACAATTTTAATCTTTTTATTGATTCGAGTTTTCAATACAAATTTTTAGTAAAAATTTAATCAAAAAAATGTTTTACTATTGACTTTAAATGTATTCAATAGTAAAATAAAATCAAAAAATGGAGGTGAGGTATATGGAAGAAAAAATATTATCTATTCTTTCAAATATACAGGAAAATATAGGTACTATTAAAGAAAATGAAGAAATTATAAAAGAAGATGTATCAGGGTTAAAAGAAGATATGTCTGAGGTAAAGATAAGAGTGTCAAACTTAGAAACTGATATAAAAACTGTAAAAACGGATATGTCAGGTTTAAAAGAAGATATGTCTGAAGTAAAGACAAGAGTATCAAACTTAGAAACTGATATGAAAACTGTAAAAACAGATGTATCAGGTTTAAAAGAAGATATGTCTGAAGTAAAGACAAGAGTATCAAACTTAGAAACTGATATGAAAACTGTAAAAACAGATGTATCAGGTTTAAAAGAAGATATGTCTGAAGTAAAGACAAGAGTGTCAAATTTAGAAACTGATATGAAAACTGTAAAAACAGATGTATCAGCTTTAAAAGAAGATATGTCTGAGGTAAAGACAAGAGTATCAAACTTAGAAACTGATATGAAAACTGTAAAAACAGATATGTCAGGTTTAAAAGAAGATATGTCAGGCTTAAAAACAGATGTATCAGGTTTAAAAAAGGATATGTCTGAAGTGAAAAAAAGAGTGTCAAATTTAGAAAATATTCAAAAAGAAATTTTAGAAGAATTAAGAATTAACAAACTAAATGTGGCACAAATAATGGAAACACTTAATAGAAGTATTAATGAAAACAAGAAAGAACATCAAAAGTTTGATAGTAGAATAAAAAGATTAGAAAAAAGAGCGATTTAATGTTAAAAAAACAAGTAAATATAAATGACAAACTCCTTTATTATAGTAAAAAGTTTCCTAATATTGTTGATAAATATTAGGAAACTTAAATTTTAATATATTTCTAATTGTTGGGAAAAATATTTTTCTGTTACTGATGTATGTAAATTAACATTATTATTTTTAGATATTAACTTACGAACTTCCCACAAACCAATACCAGTATGGTTTTCCTTGCTAGAAACACCCTTTTCAAATATTTTTTCTGTATTAATATTTTTATCTTTATAAGTATTTTCAATAATAATTAATTGTCTATTATTTTCAGTGTCATCTTTAAAAGTTAAATTTATAACTTTTTCATCTGCTTCAGAACTTGCTTCAATTGCATTATCTAATAATATACCTAAAATTCTAGCAAATTCATATATTTTCATACGAAGTTTAGTTAAATCTAAAAGAAAAGTCATATTAAATTTAATGTCTTTAGATTCTGCTTTTTCGTATTTTTTTATTAATAAATTGTATATGCCGTCATTATTAATTATATTAGGAGTTAATAAAAACAAATTATTTACTCTTTGACAATCATCTTCAAGTTGAAGATAATATTCTTTTAAACCTTCAATGTCATTTGTTCTTATATATCCACCAATAGTTGTAACAATATTATCAAAATCGTGTTTAAAACATCTGATATTGTCTTTTAAAATACTAAGGCTTTTATTATATTCATTTACAGTCTCTAGTTTTTGTGTTGTAGATATTAATTTAAAAGATTTATTTAAACTGTAAATACTAATTATAAAATAAATAAGTGCAATTAAAAAGTTTAAAAAAGTAATATAAATTGGTAATTTATCAACATAGTAGAATAATGTAATAGATTGAATTATAATTGTTAAAATACCAAAACATAGTGTAATAATTATATTTGATTTATTTTCGTTATCAATGTAGTCTGGAAAATTAAATTTTGTATTTATATTTTTGAATATAAAAATACAAAGCAAATTTAAAGCATATGCAATTAGTAAATAAATTAATTTATAAAGCAATATAGAATTTAATTGGCTACTTTCAATTTGAAAGACCAAAAGAAATGGTTTTGAAATTAGCAAACCAATTAAATTATAAATAACTAATGTAGTAACACTAGAAAATATACTTTTTAAAAAAGGTTTTGAAAATACTAAATATTGTAATAATATAATAAAAAAATAATTTACAAAAATATTATAAGGGCGTGGTATTATAAACATAGTTAAAATACCAACTAACCAATTTAATAAAATATATATGAATTTTTGTTTTTTAGTTGAAGTAAAATTCATTATTGATAAAAACAAAAACATATTTAAAGTAATTTCTATTAACATCAAAGGAATAGAAATTATATCTAGTAATAAAATATTTGGAGTACATAAAGTATTCCAAATATTATTCAAAATTTCCATAATCTTTTAAAACCTCCATAAATTCTGTTTTGTATTTAGGTCCGATATCACAAGAACTTCCGTCTTTGAAAGTTATGATACCAGAAACTGGCTCAACGTCCTTTATTTGAGAAATATTAGCAATACAAGATTTATGACATCTTCTATATTCAGTTGGTAAAGTGGGTTCTAATTTTGCAAAAGAACTATATATAGAATAATCACGCGAATTTGTGTGAAAGACTATTTTCATACCATCTCTTTTTATGTATTGAATTTCAGAAGAATCAATAATTGTATTTTTATTATCAATTTTTAAATACTTTTTTGGTTGAGAACTAATATCTTCAAATAATCTTTTAATTGTTTCCTCTAATCTATCATATGTAATAGGTTTTGCAAGATAATCGAAAGTTTTGTATTTATATGCAATCATTGCATATTCTAAATGACCTGTGATGAAGATAATATAAGATTTCTTGTTGATTTTTCTAATAGATTTAGCTAACTCTAAGCCATTTTCGTCAGAATTGAAATTAACATCTAAAATAATTACATCAACATTGTTAAATGTAATATAATCTAGCATATCTTTAGTATTATCACTCATAAAATCAATTGTAGCATCAAAATTATTTTTCACAAATATGTTTTCAAACATTGCCTTCAATTTATTTAGAATGTTTTTGTTATCATCGCATAAGGCAAATTTCAACATTTTATCACCTTCTTTAGTAAAAATAGGAAACAAAATTTGACAAAAGAAACAAAAATACCTTATTTTTACAAAAACAATAACAATATATTCTAAAATGACGAACTTGTCAAGAGTAAATTAAAAAAACACTTGTAAATAGCTATAAATAGGTGTATAATTAATAAGCTAAAGTTAATTTGCTTTAGTATTTAGCAAGTAGGAAAGTACGAAAAGAAAGGAAAGAAATGCCGGACTTCAAGCTTTTTAAGGTACTACATCATCGGGAAAGTAGAAATGTCTATGTTTTTGATGTAAAACTTTATAGAGAAGCGGACGGCCACAGGTATACAATTGCAGAAGGAAGAACAAGTGTAAACATTAAGACTTCTAGAGGACACTGTACTGTATTTGGAGATTATACTCCAACTGATAGAGACCTTCATTTTGTGGTTGTAGAATGTGTTAAGAAGGCAAAGAGGCTTAAGGAAGAGGTCTTCGGACAAGAGTAGTACTAAAAACAACTTGCTACCCCTATCTTTCAAATGAAAGGTAGGGAATTTTTTTGTTCTAGAATATTTATTTTTTTCATAAAATTAAATAAATTATGGGAGGAAGAATATGGATAAAAAAATAAAAATTATTTTTATAATTATTTTAATAATAGTAATTATTTTATTAAGTATTTTTATAGAAAAAGAAAATAATGTAATAGAAACAAGTAGTGATATTGTTTCAAATAAAAAAATAGAGTGGGGAGTAAAAAGAAATAAAGAACATAATCAACCAGATGTAGGGAAAGATAGGAGAAAATTATTAGAAGAAAATAATGGAATATGTTTAGGAAGTAAAGATGAAAAAACAATATATTTAACATTTGATGAAGGATATGAAGCAGGTTTTACATCTAAAATATTAGAAATTTTAAAAGAAAATGAAGTAAAGGCTACATTTTTTATAACAGCACATTATTTAAATACAAATGAAGAATTAGTAAAACAAATGATAGAAGAAGGACATATTGTGGGAAATCACACGGTTAATCACAAGTCTATGCCAAGCTTAGCAGAAGAAGAAATGAAAAGTGAAGTTATGGACTTACATACAGCAATATACCAGAAATTTGGATATGAAATGAAATATATAAGACCGCCAAAAGGAGAATTTAGCGAAAGAAGTTTAAAATATACAAATAATTTAGGATATAAAACAGTAATGTGGTCATTTGCATATGAAGATTGGGACGAAAATAACCAACCAAACGAAGAAAAAGCAAAAGAAAAGATATTAGAAAACTTACATAATGGTGAAATAATGCTATTACACGGGAATTCAAAAACAAATACAGATATATTAGATGAAGTAATAAAAAAATCAAAAGAAATGGGATATAGTTTTAAATCATTAGATGAATTTGAATAGGAGAGTTTTATGAAAATAAGAAAAAATTTAAATAAGGTAGATAAGCTTTTAGAATTACCAAAAGAAGTTTATAGTAATGAACCTAAAATAGTAATTACAGGTTTTGATGAAATTGTAATTGAAAACTTCAAAGGAATATTAGAATATGAGGAATTTTTTGTTAGAATAAATACCTTTATTGGAATAATAAACATAAATGGATACAACTTAAATTTAGAAAATTTAACAAATGAAGATTTAAGAGTAAAAGGGAAGATAGAGAGTTTAGAATTTGAAAGAACAGTAGATGAGGGTTAAATATGCTTATTAAAATAATTTTTAGTTATATATTAGGTTTTTTAAAAATATCAGTTAAAGGATATTATATAGAGAGATTTATAAATATATGTAAAAATAATAAAATAACAATTTGGAATTTAAAAAGAAAAGATAATATAGAATTAAACTTAAATGTAAGGATAAAAGAATTTAAAGAAATCTCTAAAATCGCTAAAAAAACAGGTTGCAAAGTTAAAATTAAAAATAAAAAAGGAATACCATTTTTATTACATAAATATAAAAAAAGAAAAATATTTTTTATATTACTAATTTTATTAGTATTAATAATAGGTTTATCCTCTTGTTTTGTATGGAATGTGGAAATAGAAGAAGAAAATGGCTATGAATTAGAGAATATAAGAGAAGATATAGAAAAAGCAGGGCTAAAGAGTGGAGTGTTTAAAGGAAAAATTAATACAAAAGAAATTATAAATAAAATAAGATTAGAAAGAAAAGATATTGCGTGGATGGGGATTGAACTAAAAGGAACAAATGCAATTGTAAAATTAGTTAAATCAGATGAAAAACCAGAAATAATAAATGAAGATGAATATTGTAATATAATTTCAGATAAAGAAGGTATAATTACAAAGATAAGTGTGCAAAACGGAACTGCAAATGTAAAGGTAGGCGATACTGTAAATATAGGTGATGTTTTAGTAAATGGTTGGATAGAAGGAAAGTTTACAGGTATAAGATATGTACATAGCTTAGCAGAAATAGAAGCAAAGGTGTGGTATACAGAAAGTATAAAAATTCCATATAATGCTACGGAGACTAAGTATACAGGAAATGAAGAAGAAAAATATGGTATTAAATTTAACAATTTTCAAATAAATTTTACAAAAAAGTATTCAAAATTCAAAATTTATGATACAATAGAAACGGAAAACAAAATTAAATTATTTTCAGACTTTTATTTACCAATTTCTATTGTAAAAACAACATATAAAGAACAAGAAAAAGTAGAAAAAACATACACTGTAGAAGAAGCTAAAAACATAGGGATAAAACAATTAGAAGAGAAATTGGACGGAAAAATTGAAAATAAAGATAATATTGTTAATAAAAACATTAATACCTATGAACAAGCTGACGGAGTTTTAGTCTATGTTACATATGAAGTTCTTGAAAACATAGGTACAAATGAAAAAATTGCATTTTGAAGGGATGATAAGTATGGAAGAAAGAAGCTTAAAGATTGTTGGAGCAGATAAAAGTTTTTTTAATAAAATAACAAATACATTAACAAGAATATTAATACCTACAAGAATAGGAATTAATGGGATGCTTATATCCATAAAACGAAATAGCCTAATAAAAGCATTTGAAAATTATAAATCAGATGATGAAAAATTTGATAATAGTGAGTTAGAAAAAAAATATGACTCAGCATATGAAGTTTATTTAGATTCTTTAGATAAATATGTTTTAGACTCTATTTATAAAAAAGTAAGTAACGGAACAGCTTCAGAATTTGAAAAAGATGCAATGGCAAGATATTATGAAGTAACATCTTTAAAAGAAAATGAGTATATAGAATATAAATATAGAAAACAAAAATATTTATTAGAATTAGATTATGAAGGAATAAAATTATCAGGAAAAACAAAATTAATTGAAAAATATGATAGATTTTATATATCAAAAATGGACTCTTTATATAAATCAATACTAAAAAATTATTCAATTAAAGTTGCAGACACAACTAATAAATATGATAGTACAAAAGAGTGGATATACACAAAAATATTCCATACTTTAGAAGATTATATTCAAAATATATTATCTTTAAAATTAGAAATCAATTATGATGAAAATCTAAAAAATGTAGTATCAGAATATGAAAAGTTTGAAAGCTATTCAGTTGGAAAATTAGATACAAAAGATAATATAGAAAAAAATATGATTTTACTTGGAATAAGTAGAAAATTGTTTACACATAGTTTACCACTAATTGTTGCAGAACAATGTTACGAAAAACTATTAAAAGATGCAAGAACATTAGTACAAGATACTAAAATTGCAGCAAAGAGAGAAAAAGTATATGCAATGCTTATTAATTTAATAGAAGATTATAATATAAAATTATTATCTACAAAAGTATATTGGGAAACACCAAGTAAAAGAGAAGAATATAAAGCATTTTGGAATAAATACAAAGAAATATCAAAATTAAAAGAAACAGATTTTATAGAATATGTAAAACAAAAAGAAATTCTATTTATTAAAAATGATATAAAAAATATTGAAAATAGTAAAATAGATTATAGTAAACTTATAAAATATTATAAGAGAAAACTAGTAGATTATGGAGTAATGAAAGAAATCAGAAACTCATATAAATCAGAAGGAAAATATTTAAAACTTAAAAGTAAGGAAGTAGCATAAATGTTTTTTGAAGTAATATATAAAGATATAGATGAAAATAAAGATTATGAAAAAGTAATAGAAAAAGTATTAAATAAATGTTTTGAAGAAGAAAATTTAGAAAATTCTAAATTATATATTACAATAACCCTAACAAACCCAGAAAATATAAGAACAATAAATAAACAATATAGGAATATAGATAGAGCAACTGATGTTCTTTCTTTTCCTATGTTTGAAAAAGAAGAGTTAGATAAAAAAATAAAAAATAATGATTTTGAACATCAAGATGTTTTGGGAGATTTAGTAATTTCAATAGAAAAGGTAAAAGAACAAGCAGAAGAATATGGACATAGTTTTGAAAGAGAACTAAGCTATATGGTAGTACACGGCTTTTACCACTTAATGGGATATGACCATATAAAAGAAGAAGACAAAAAAATAATGAGACCTAAGGAAGAAAAAATATTAAATGATTTAAAAATCTTAAGAAAATAGGAGAGTAAACTATGGAAAAAGGTGGAATAAAAATTTTAATTGCAATTTTAGTTATATTAGTAATTGTAGCAGGTGGAGTTTTAGCATATAAAATTACTCAGGATAAAGAAGAAGCTAAGCCAGTAGCAAATGAAAACGGAGTTCTTGTAGCAGAAGTAGAAGAAGAAAAATCTGTACAAATATTTAAAGGAAATGATAGACCATTTGCAGTAATGATAGATAATCACGAAGATGCTTGGCCACAAGCAGGACTTCAAGATGCATATATGGTTTATGAAATAATAGTAGAAGGTGGAGAAACAAGATTAATGGCATTATTTAAAGGTGCAAATTTAGAAAAAATAGGACCTGTTAGAAGTGCAAGACATTATTTTATAGATTATGCAATGGAAAATGATGCTATATATGTACATTTTGGACAAAGCCCACAAGCTCAAAGTGATATAAAAAAATATAGTATAAATGATATAAATGGAATATCAGAAGATGGAACAACTTTCTGGAGAGTAAAAGATAAATATGCACCACATAATGCAGT
>CALXEY010000041.1 GCA_944387455.1 uncultured Clostridia bacterium | reverse complement strand
AAAGTAGAAAACAAAGATATTTAACAGAATATAAACTTTCAGAAAAAGATGCAAATATTATAACATCATCAAAATATCTATCAGATTTATTTGAAGGTGCAAGTAAGATATGTAATAACCCAAAAGCAGTAAATAACTGGATAATTTCAGATATATCAAGAATATTAAATGAAACAGAAATGGATCCAGTAGAAATTCCATTTGACAGTAAACAGCTTGCAAAATTAGTACAATTAATAGATAAAGGAACTATTAGTTCTTCAATTGCTAAAAAAGTTTTAGTAGAGATGTTTGAACACCCAAGAGACCCAGAAGATATTATAGATGAAAAAGGTTGGGTTCAAATATCAGATGAAGGTGCAATTAAAGAGGTTGTTTTAAAAGTTTTAGAAAACAACCCTAAATCAGTTGAAGATTATAAAGCAGGAAAAGAAAAAGCATTAGGCTTTTTAGTTGGACAAGCTATGAAAGAAACAAGAGGTAAAGCAAACCCACAAATGCTTAATCAAATGTTTAAAGAAGAATTAAAATAAAATGAGAAAAAAGGGGACGGGGCAAAAAATTCTCATTTAGGAAATAAATGGGAAAGTGAGAAAAAATTGCCCCGTCCCCAAAATTCTCAAATTAGTTGTTTTTTTATATTGTCTACTACAAAACCACATATAATAAATTCTACACTAAATACTAAGCTTAGTCTAAATAAGTTTATTCCTATATAATATAGAAATGGAGTTTTTAAAAATAACATATAAATAAATAAAATAGAAGCGGAAATTAATGCTAATATTAAGCAAAATTCAAGTCCTTTATATAATATTTTATATGTAGTTTTATCTAATTTCTTGTAATATGTAATTATTTTATTTATCATCTTAAACCTCACTAAAATAAAAAATATATAATAAATAATATGATATCTATTATTATCTTAACAGTTTAAAATATTAAAAGCAATGGAAATTAAAACCAAGAAAGTGATTAATTAGAAGGAAATAGAGCGATGAATAGATAAAAAAATAATAAGTAGTAGGGAATTATAGTAATTTTTAAAATTTAAGCTTCGCTTACCGGTAGTTTTACTACCCTTAATTTCCCTACGTAAAACTACCTAATTTTAAAAATTACTTTATTCTTTTTCTTTTAAAGTTCGCATAAAAGTAAATAATAGTAATAATAAAAAATAACAATAATTTTAGTGATTATAAAATAATATCAGCATAAATATCTGCTTTTGATAAACTAAAGCCGAGATTTATGCTGAGCTTAAAAAAATTAGAAAAATAAAAAAGCTATTTTTGAAAAAATAGCTTTTAATAAAAACTATGCATAATCTTTATTTTGTTTTAAGCCATAGCTGCATTTAATTTTTTTGATAAATTAGATTTTTTTCTAGCTGCTGTGTTTTTAACAATAACACCTTTACTGCAAGCTTGATCAATTTTCTTTGTAGCTTCAGAAAATAGAACTTTAGCTTCATCAATATTTCCAGCTTTAACAGCTTCTTCGAATTTCTTAACAGCTGTTTTGTATGCTGATTTTATCATATTATTTCTTAAAGTTTTCTTTTCGATAATTTTAACTCTTTTTTTAGCTGATTTTATATTTGGCATTTCTTAAAGCACCTCCTTTAGTTTGTATTACTATATTAACGTATAATATTTTACCATAAATATTAGGAAAAATCAAGTAATTTTTGCTAAATTCTTGTAAAAGAAATTTTTTTGTGTTATTATTAAATTGGTTTATAAGAAATGGAGGGATACTTATGATAGCAATTGGAAGTGACCACGGAGGTTATAGATTAAAAGAAGAAATAAAAAAATATTTAGATGAAAAAAATATTGAATATAAAGATTTTGGTTGTCAAAATGAAGAAAGTGTAGATTATCCAGATATAGCAAGTGCTGTAGCAAAAGCAGTGCAAGAAGGAAAATGTGAACAAGGAATATTAATTTGTCGTTCAGGAATTGGTATGTCAATTGTAGCAAACAAATTTAAAGGTATAAGATGTGCTATTTGCCACAATGAGTATACTGCAAAATATGCAAGACTACACAATGATAGTAATATATTAGCTATGGGAGCAGATGATTTAACTGTAAATGAAGCTATTTGTATATTAAGGATGTGGTTTGCAACTTCTTTTGAAGGTGGAAGACATTTAGAAAGATTAAAACTAATAGAAGAAATAGAAAATGAAAATATGAAATAATTAGGAGGCAAACAATATGTGGGGAGATGTAGCCATTGCCTTTTTGCTAGCCTTTATTGTAGCATTTATGGCAACACCATACACCATTAAAATTGCACATAAAGTAGGTGCAGTAGATGTCCCAAAAGATGAGAGAAGAATGCATAAAAAAGCTATGCCTAAATTTGGAGGTCCAGCAGTAATACTTCGGCTTCCTAGTATCAGTTGTTTATTTATTAATTGTTATGAGTATGGAAGGAACAATTAGTTTATTTGGAAGAGACAACTATGGTATGCAATTACTCCGGTATGTTTTTAGGTATATTAGTAATTAGCATAACTTGTGTATTTGATGATATATTTACTATAAAACCAATTGTAAAGTTAATAGGACAAGTTTTAGCAGCAATAGTTGCTGTGGCATTTGGAGTAAGAATAGAAAGTATAGATTTTGGTTTTATTAATACTTCTGAATTAGGTGAAGTAGTATCTATAATAGTAACAATTATTTGGATAGTAGGAGTAACAAATGCAATAAACTTAATAGACGGTTTAGATGGACTAGCATCTGGTATATCTGTAATATCAGCCGTATCTTTACTTGTAATTTTTGTATTAAATGGTTCACCAACAATAGCAATTATATTAATAACAGCATTGGCAGGTGCACTAGTAGGTTTTCTACCATTTAATTTCGCACCAGCAAAAACTTTTATAGGAGATACAGGTTCAAACTTCTTAGGGTATACAATATCAATAATTGCAATTCTAGGAGTTGCAAAAACTTATACATTAGCAGTTATAATATTACCATTAATAGTTTTAGGACTTCCTATATTTGATACAGTTTGGGCAATAATTAGAAGATTAATAAAAGGTAAATCAATAAAAGCAATATTTAAGGCGGATAAAGGACATTTACATCATAGAATAGTTGCTAGAGGTTTTAGCCAAAAACAAGCAGTTTTAATTTTATATGGAATTAGTGCAACTTTTGGTATATTTGCGGTTATACTATTAGATAGTGGAATATGGAAAGCATTATCATTTTTACTTATGGTAATAGTTGCAATAGGACTTGGTTATAAAAATTTCCAAGCAGAGCATTCTGATAACCAGATGTATGAGTGTGTAGAGTGTAAATATATTTATAACCCTAAATTTGGAAATGAAAAAGCAGGGATAAAACCAGGAACACAATTTGAAGATTTACCAGACGATTGGGTTTGTCCTGTGTGTGGGGAAGGAAAAGATATGTTTCAAATACACCAGTAATATTTTAGGAGGTGAATTAATATGTACGTATGTTTAGCTTGTGGATATATTTATGATCCAGAAAAAGGAGATCCAGATAGTGGAATAGCACCAGGAACAGCTTTTGAAGATATACCAGATGATTGGACTTGCCCAATATGTGGAGTTGGAAAAGATATGTTCCAAAAGAAAGAAGATTAGAAAAAGCCCTTTATATAGGGCTTTTTTTAAGTTTTATTAAGAAAAAATTAATTGACGTGAAACAAAAAAGATGATATAATCTTATGGAGTTTATTTTACAAATAAATTATATTTATATTTAGAGGAGGAGAACATGGAAGGCCAAGACAAAATAGAATTAGGAATTGGTTTTGTAACAGGAAGACCAAATGTATGTAATGTTATAAACAAATACTATAAAAATATAGTAGAACAGGTAAAATCTTTTAATGAAAATATTAACATTACAATTTTTATTTTATATGACATAAGTTATCAACAAGTAGAAAAAGACTTATTTTATAAAATAACTCCTAATGTGTATAAAGATATAAATATAAAATATATAACACCAGAAAATATAGAAGAGGATAAAAAAATATTAAAAGGAAGATATGGTTTTACAAATAAAGAAGCAGAATTTATATTGGGACACGGACACGCAAAAGGCAGAAATACTCTTATGTATTATGCTTTAAAAAGAAAAATAGATTATTTACTATTTTGGGATGATGATGAATATCCGGTTGCGTGTGTTAAAAATGAAAATAATGAAATAGAGTGGATATTACAAGAAAATATAAAAAAACATTTAGAAAATATAAAAGATGCAGATATATCAATTGGATATCATTGTGGCTATATTTCACCAATACCATATATGGAATTAAATAAACAAATAGATGAAAACATAATGAAAAGTTATATAGAAGCTATAAGTAATGAGCTGATTGATTGGGAAAATATCAAAAAAATAATGAAAGAAAATAATGGAGTAACATTTGCAAATAGAGATATAGCAAATGGAAAAGGAAAATATGAAATAGGAGTAGAAAAAGGAAGTAAATGGGTTGCAGGTTCTACATTATGTATAAATTTAAATAGAATAGAAAACATACCAGCATTTTATAACCCACCAGGAGCAAGAGGAGAAGATACTTTCTTTTCTATAATGCTAGATATATGTAGAGTAATAAAAACACCAGTATATCATTTCCATGATGGCTTTTTAAAATATACAAGTATAATGTCAGGTAAATATCCAAAAAAATTACGCAAAATAGTACCAAAAGATGAAAATGTTGAAACAAGATTTTATAAAGCATCTGTTGGGTGGTTAAAATATAAACCATTGTTAACATATATTAAAAATAAAAAAGGTTATAGAGAAGAAATAGAAAAAATGAAAGAAAATCTAAAACTAAGTATACCGGTTATGAATGAAATATTTGAGACCAAATCATTTGATAATTTACTAGATGTAATAAATACTTATGATGAAAATGTACAAATACATTATAAAGAATTTCAACAGACAAATAGGTTGTGGAATAAGATAAAACAAAATATTGTGAATTTGTAATTTTAGGGGGCAGTAATGAAGAAGATATTTATTATGGCATATTTAAGAAACAACTTAGGAGATGACTTATTTGTAAAAGAGTTAATTAATAGATATCCAAATGAAAAATTTTATATAGATGTAATTGATTTAAAATATGGAGAAGTTTTTAGAAATAGTAACAACGTAGAAGTGAGAATAGAGAAAGAAGAAAACTTTAATAAAATGGAAATTAACCAATATGATGCTTTTATCTATATTGGTGGTTCTATTTTTATAGAAGGTGGTAAAGTTTATAATTTAGATGAAAGTTGTATAAAATTTATAAAAAAATGTAAAGAAAAAAATAAGCCATTTTTCTATATAAGTTCTAATTATGGTCCATACAAAACTAAAAAATATTTTGAGTTATCAAAACAAGCTTTTAGTAATTGTACAGATATATGCTTTAGAGATGAATATTCATATAATCTATTTAAAAATATTGGTAGTGTAAGATATGCACCAGATTTATTGTTTTCTTATAAAATAGATGATATAGAAAAAGAAAAAAACAGTGTAGGAATATCTGTTATAGACTTAGAATTAAGAGAAGACTTAAAACACAAAGAAGAAGAATATATTAAATTTTTAGTAAGAAATATAGAAAAATTTTTACAAGAGGGAAAAAATATATATTTATTTTCTTTTTGTAAAGAAGAAGATGACGAAAAAGCAATAGAGAAAGTTTTAGAAAATATTAAAAATAAAGAAGAGAAAAATAAAATAAAAATTATTAAATATAATAATAATTTGATAGAATTTTTAGATATATATAAGAAAACGGAATATATGATATGTCAAAGATTTCACTCATTAATACTATCTTGTATTTGTAACCAAAAAATCTTTGTAATATCATATAGTAAGAAAATAGACAATGTAATTAAAGATCTAAAACTAGAAATTAATTACAAAGAACATAAAAATTTAAAAGAAGATGAAAAATTAAATTTAAAAGAATTTAAAGAAGCAAAAAACATAGAAAAAATAAAAATAGAAGCGGAAAAGCAATTTAAAGAATTAGATAAATTTATAAAAAAGGGAGATTAGTAAATGGAAGATAAGATAACAAGTTTTTTAGCATATGAAGGTAGAATTGCAATTACAGCTATTAAAACAACAAAATTAGTAGAAGAAGCAAGAAAAATACATGATTTAAGTCCTTTAGCAACAGCAGTTTTAGGAAGAGTACTTACAATAACAGCATTAATGGCAAATGAAATGAAAAATAAAGAAGATAAAATAACAGTGCAAATAAAAGGTGATGGTAAAATAGGTACAATACTTGCAGTTGCAAATAACAAACCAGAAGTTAAAGGATATGTTCAAAACCCATATGTAGATTTACCGCTTAATGAATTTGGTAAATTAGATGTAGGTGGGGCAGTAGGAAACGAAGGTTATATAAATGTTATAAAAGATATTGGCTTAAAAGAGCCATATATAGGAATATCTAATTTAACATCAGGTGAAATTGCAGATGATTTTACAAATTATTTTGTTAATTCAGAACAAAGACAATCAGCAGTAGCATTAGGAGTTTTAGTAGATAAAAATGGTGTAAGAGAAGCTCGGAGGATATTTAATTACACCAATGCCAGATGCAACTGATGAAGATATTTTAAATGTAGAAAAAGGAATATTTGAAGCTGGTGCAATTTCTAAAATGTTAGACGAAAACTTAAGTTTATTAGATATTGCAAAAAAAGTAACTGGTGATAAGAAAATAAAAGTAATAGAAGATTGTAAAGTGCCTGTTTACAAATGTGATTGTTCAAAAGAAAAAATGAAAAATGCATTAATAGCTATAGGAAAAGAAGAGTTAGAAAATATAATAAAAGAAGACGGAAAAGCAGAACTTGTTTGTCATTTCTGTAATAAAAAATATGAATTTAATAAAGAAGAATTAGAAAAAATTTTAAATAATATAAAATAATAAAAAATAAAAGTAAAAGACTTAAAACTAAGCAGTTGCTTTTTTGTTTTAAGTCTTTTACAAAGGTGTTACTCGTACTTTGCGTGATTGCGGTTGCCTATATTTCAAACATAGCAACGGTTACGTAAAAAATAGATTGACAAAAAAATGATTTCTTAATATAATAGCAAATAGAAAAATATAGTAAAAAATAAATAATGAAAGGAAGATTAATTATGGAAAAAGAAATATTAATATTTGGACATAAAAACCCAGATACAGATTCAATATGTTCTAGTTTAGTAAAAGAAAGATTAAATAAAAAATTAGGAGAAGAAAATTGCAGAGCAGTAAGACTTGGAAAAATAAATAAAGAAACAAAATATGTATTAGATTATTTAAAATTAGAAGAACCAGAATTAATAGAAAGTGTTAATGAAGGACAAGAAGTTATATTAATAGACCACAACGAATTTAATCAAAGTGTAGAAGGAATAGAAAAAGCAAAAGTATTAGAAGTAATAGACCACCACAGAATAGCAAACTTTGAAACAAGTGAGCCTTTATATTATACAGCTAAACCATATGGTTGTACATCAACAATTCTTTTTGGAGAATATAAAATTAATAATGTAGAAATAAGTAAAGAAGAAGCAATACTTATGGCAAGTGCTATAATGTCAGATATATTATTATTAAAATCACCAACAACAACTGAATATGATAAAAAAGCATTAGAAGAATTAGAAAAAATAGCTGGAATAGATATTAAAGAATATGGTTTAGAAATGTTAAAAGCAGGAACAGATTTAAACGATTTTACTGCTAAAGAATTGATATCTTTAGATGCTAAAAGTTTAGATAAAAATGGAACAAAATTTGTAATTGCACAAGTAAATACAGTAAGTATAGAAGATGTTTTAACAAGACAAGAAGAATTAGAAAATGCAATTAAAGAAGAAATAGAAGATAAAGGTTTAGAGTTATTTGTTTTAGCAATTACAGATATATTGAATAGTAATTCTGAAATAATTGCTTTAGGAAATAAAGTAGAAGCGGTTGAAAAAGCATTTGATAAAAAACTAGAAAATAACAGAACTTTCTTAGAAGGTGTTGTTTCTAGAAAGAAACAAATACTTCCTAATATTGACAAACATATCTAAAAGGGACGTTTCCTTTGCGACTTTTTAGTCGCATTCGGGACATATCTTATAATAGATATGTCTTTTTTTTATTAAAAAGTGTATATTAAAAAATCCACAAATGACCGAAAAATATTTCTGCAAATAACCGAAAAATTTTTCAACAAATAACCGAAAAACATTGCATAAAATTTAAAATATTGTTATAATATATATGTAAAGGAGATTTTTGTTATGGAAAATTATAGAAAGAGAATTGTTGATGAAATTTTAAAGAAAAAGTTAAAAGGAAAAGGAGCGGTTTTAATACAAGGACCTAAGTGGTGTGGAAAAACAACAACTGCTGAGCAAATATCTAAAAGTATATTATATATGTCAAAACCAGATGAAAAAGAACAAAATTTAACATTAGCTGAAATTAACCCAGAGTTACTTTTACAAGGAGAAGTTCCTAGGTTAATTGATGAGTGGCAAATTGCACCAAAATTATGGGATGCAGTTAGATACGAAGTAGATCATAGAAATGCAGAAGGTCAATTTATTTTAACAGGTTCTTCTGTTCCAGCAAAAATGGAAGAAGTAACACACACTGGAACAGGAAGGTTTTCTTGGTTATCAATGAGACCAATGAGTTTGTTTGAATCTGGAGAATCAAACGGTGAAGTTAGTCTAAAAGATTTATTTGATGAAAATAAAAAAGTAGAAGGAATAAATAATTTAGATTTAGAAAAAATTGCATATTTAGTATGTAGAGGAGGTTGGCCAAGAGCAATTTTTATGGAAGAAGATATTGCTCTAGAACAAGCATATGACTACTATGATGCTATCGTTAATAGAGATATATCAGAAGCGGATGGTGTTTCTAGAAATACAGAAAGAGTTAAAAATCTTATGAGAGCATATGCAAGAAATATAGGAAGCCAAGCATCAAATGATACGTTAAAAAATGATATAATTGCAAATGATTCATCTTCTTTAGATACAGATACAGTATTATCATATGTAAATGCATTGAAGAAAATATTTGTGGTAGAAGAATCACCAGCTTGGAATCCAAATTTAAGAAGTAAAACAGCAATAAGGACTTCTGATACAAGATATTTCATAGACCCTTCAATAGCTGTTGCATCATTAGGAATAGGGCCAAAAGATTTAATAAATGATTTAAATACATTTGGGTTGTTATTTGAAACTTTGTGTATAAGAGATTTAAGAGTATATGCAGAAACTATTAATGGAAAAGTGTATCATTATAGAGACGCAAATGATTTAGAGTGTGATGCTGTTATACACTTAAGAGACGGTTCTTATGGTTTAATAGAGATAAAACTAGGCGGAGATAAATTAATAAATGAAGGTGCAGAAAATTTAAAAAAATTAGAAACACGTATTGATACAACTAAAATGAAAAAACCTTCTTTCTTACTTGTTCTTACTGCAGTAGGAAGCTATGCTTATAGAAGAGAAGACGGAGTATGTGTAGTACCTATAGGTTGTTTAAAAGATTAGAGATTTTAGGGGCATATCTTAATATAGATATGTCCATAATTGGACAAAATGTCCAAAAGGAAACGTCCCCAATTTTTCCAAAAGTATTGAAAATTTTTGTAATTAATTTTATAATGTTTAAGTAAAATGTACTATGATACAAAATAAGAATTGGAGTGATTTGATGCCAAAACATATAAAAACTAAAGATAATAGTTCTAAAAAAGAAACTTTTATGCAAAGTGTTATTACTTTAATATTTTCACAGGTTTTAATAAAATTATTAGGTTTGGTTTATAATTTATATTTAACAAATAGAGAAGGTTTTGGAGATAAAGGAAACGGTATTGTAGCAGCAAGTTACCAAATATATGCATTATTACTTACAATTTCATCAATTGGAGTTCCAAATGCAATTTCTAAATTAGTTTCAGAAAGAGTTGCAATTGGAGACCATAAAGGTGCATATAGAATATTTAAAATAGCTTTTGCAACATTTACTGTAATTGGTTTAGTTGGTAGTCTAATGCTATTTTTTGGAGCACATTTGATTGCTGTTAAATGGCTACAAATTCCAGATGCGGAAATGACATTAGTTGCTCTATCACCTGCAATTTTCTTTGTTGCTATTGCTTCTGTTATGAGAGGCTATTTCAATGGTAGACAAAATATGAAAGTAACAGCAAGGTCTCAATCAATAGAGCAAATATTTAAAACGGCACTTACTATTATATTAGTTGAAATTGTTGCAATTATTTCTAATGTTTCAACAGAGTGGATGGCAGGAGGAGCAACTTTAGCAACTACACTTGCTACTATGGCAGGGTTTGGTTATTTGTTTTTATTTTATAAAACAAGAAGAAAAGAAATTGCAAGAGAGATTAAGTCTACTGTAAATTATAAATATGAAAGAGTTAGAAATATTATAAAAAAGATATTAATAGTATCTTTCCCAATTGCTTTAACTGCAATACTTTCTTCTGTAAATAAAAATATAGATTCTTTTACAGTTGTAAGAAGTTTAAAAGAGTTTTTACCAGAAGATGTTGCGGTTAGCCAATATGGTATTTTAGGTGGTAAGGTAGATACTTTAACTAGTCTTCCTTTATCTATTAATGTAGCTTTTGCAACTGCATTAGTTCCAGCAATTTCAGCAGCAAAAGCTAGAAGAGATAGAAAAGAAATAAAAAGAAAAACTACTTTTTCTTTTCTTATTTCTATGTTAATAGGTCTTCCTTGTACTGTTGGTATGTGCGTGTTTGCAGGACCGATACTTAATTTACTATATCCTAATGCTAGTGAAGGAACAGTAATTTTACAAATAAGTTCTCTTACAATTTTATTTACTATATTAGACCAGACTATAAATGGAGCACTACAAGGATATGGACTCTTAAGAGTTCCAGCAATTTCACTGGGACTTCGGTGTTATTGTTAAATTGATTTTAAATTTAATATTAGTGCCAATACCAGAAATAGGAGTAAATGGTGCGGCTTGGGCTTCTGTTGCTTGCCACGCAGTTGCGTTTACTATTTCTATTATCTGTTTAAGAAAAGCATTTAATTTAAAATTTCCTACAAAGAAATTTGTTATAAAACCAGTTATTGCAACTGCTATTATGGCAATATGCTCATATTTTATTTATTATGTGTTATCAGGTATAATTGTAGAAAAATTGGCTACAATATTAGCAATAGGTTTTGCAGTAATAATTTATGGTTTAGCAATTGTGGCATTAAAGGTATTTACTAAGGAAGAAGTACAAATGATGCCAGCAGGAGACAAGATTTTAAATATACTTACAAGGCTAAAAATATATTAATAAAGCATTTATTTTAAAAATTTAATAAATTTTTAAATAAAAAAGAAGGAATTTAAGTATTTTTGGCGAATATTCTTAATTAGTAGTACATTTATTGCTTGGTTCAGGCGATAAAGTACATATCATTATACTTTATAGGAGGTAGTTAAAATGAACAAATCTGAATTAATCGCGGCAATGGCTGCAAAAACAGGTGAAACAAAAAAAGCAGCTGAAGCATCAGTTAATGCTTTTGTAGAAGTTGTAACAGACTCACTAAAAAAAGGAGATAAAGTTCAACTAGTTGGATTTGGTTCTTTCGAAGTTAGAAAAAGAGCAGCTAGAAAAGGTAGAAACCCACAAACTAAAGAAGAAATCAAAATACCTGCATCAAAAGCTCCAGTATTCAAAGCTGGTAAAGCATTAAAAGATTTAGTAAACAAAAAATAAGAGATTTATATAAATGTATAAATGTATGATATCATATAAAAGAAGCTAGAAATAGCTTCTTTTTTGCAATATAGTAAACAATTATAAAGAGTTTTATTCATTTTGTCGAAAATTGTAAAATAATGCGATGAAAAGTTTGGGAAACAGGTAGTGGATTTTCAGCAAATAATGTTATAAAATTTTTAGGTAAAGAAGGAAGAATAATATCTACAGAAACTTTGTATTCTTATATAAATGTACTATGCAAAGCTTTAATTTAGAAAAAGCATATAAGTATGATATACATGGAAAAGCAGTATTAAAGACTTTAAATAAATATTATATGACAGATTTAGGAATAGATCAAATAAAAAATAATAATTATGAGGTTAATAAAAGTTTTGCACTTGAAATATAGGCAACCGCAATCCCATTGGCTTTAGACTATGGGTCAAGGTTGCTAAAAGTATATTTTTTATGTTAT
>CALXEY010000040.1 GCA_944387455.1 uncultured Clostridia bacterium | reverse complement strand
GCTGGTAATGTTAAAACATATCTATTTGCTTTTGATATTTCATCATAACTAAAAGTAGAAAGAGAAATCATACCTACTATTCCACAAATTATAGCAGGTGCAATGTTAATTTCATTTGTTCCTATTATTGCAATACCACAAAATAAAATTATTATAATTAATGAAACTTTATAAGTTGATAAATTATATAAATCTTTTTTTAATAGTCCTTTTATCATAATTATTTTTCCCCCTTAATATAGAATAACATTATATCTTCAATAGACGGCTTATCAATAGTTGTAATATTATATTTTTTTCTTATTGTAGTTTTATTATTTGTCAATACCTCATATTGATATTTTCCTTTTTGATAAGCAATATAATCTTTTTTATCTAATTTAATAAAATTCTCTTTGCTACATTTAATTATTCCATAATTTTCAAGTAATTCATTTGTTGGTAAATCAAAAATAATTTTTCCTTTTTCAATAAAAACAATATAATCTGATATATGTTCCAAATCTGTTGTAATATGTGTTGATAATAATATTGACCTTGTTTCATCTTCTTCAATATATTTTCTAAAAATGTCTAATATCTCATTTCTAACAACAGGGTCAAGACCACTTGTTGGTTCATCTAATATTAGAAGTTTTGGGTTATGAGATATTGCAGTTGCTATCTTTAACTTCATTTTCATACCACTTGAAAAATCTTTTATTAATTTATTTATTGGCAAATTAAATTCTTTTAAAAGATTTATATATTTATTTTCGTCCCAATTTTTGTAAAAATCTTTCATTATAGAATTTACTTGTTTTGCAGTTAGATATTCTGATAAAAAGCTATCATCTAACACAACACCTGTTTCTTCTTTAATCTCTTTTTCATATTTTATATTATCTTTTCCAAATACCTTTATAATTCCTGAAGCTTTTGTGATATTAAGTATAGACTTAATTGTAGTTGTTTTACCTGCTCCGTTTTCTCCTATTAACCCCACAATACAACCTTGTGGTACATTGAAACTAATATTTTTTAATTCAAAATCTTTATATTTTTTTGAAACATTTTGTAATTCAATATTATTATTCATTTTAAAATTCCTCCTCGAATATCATTTTAAATAATTCTTTTATTTCATCTTCCGAAATATTTGCTATTTTTGAAACATTATAAATCTTTTCTATATAGTCCTGAATTTCTTTTAGCTTTTCCTCTTTAATAAGTTCTAGATTTTTAGGAGCAACAAAACTTCCCTTCCCTTGTACTGTTTTTATAAAGCCTTCTTTTTCTAATTCATCATAGGCTTTTTTTACTGTTAAAAAACTAATCTTCAATTCATTTGCTAAATTTCTAACTGAAGGTAACATTTCTTCTTCTTTTAATTCATTAGAAAATATAGCTTCTTTAATAGCATTTTTTATTTGTTCATAAATTGGTACACTACTATTATTACTTATTATTATATTCATAGCTTACCTCCTTAACTGTTATTTGCTGTTATGGTTATAGTATAACACTTTATAACATTTTGTCAATAGATTTCTAAAAATTTTTTATATGCAAAAAGAGAATCACTATTTTTAGGTGATTCTCTCTTGAAAATAAAAGGGGATGTTTTGTGTGCTAATTGTTTTATTTATAATTAGCACAGTTATTTTATTCTGCTTGTTCTAATATTTCATTTGCTTCATCTTTTGTTAAAAACTTATTTTCTATCATTTTATCAATTACTTGTTTTTGTCTTTTAATTGATAATTCTTTATTTTTAGTTGGAGCATACACTGAAGGTGCATTTGGAATACCTGCAAGTAAAATACACTCACCATTTGTTAGCTCATCTAATTCTTTACCAAAATATCCTTTTGCTGCCTCTTTTACTAAGTAATATCCGTCTCCAAAATAAATAGTATTTACATATAACTCAAATATATCTTCTTTAGAATAATTTTTTTCAATTTTAAATGCCATAAACATTTCAGCAACTTTTCTAATCATTTTCTTTTCTTGTGTGAAATACATATTTTTTGCTAGCTGTTGTGTTATTGTACTTCCACCTTCAACATAAGCCATTTCTTTTATATCATTAATTGCTGCTCTTCCAATTGCTAATATATCTATTCCATTATGTTTGAAAAATCTTTTATCTTCTACACTTATCACTGCATTTACATACATTTGTGGTAATTCTGAAAATTTTGTATAATTTTCTTTTTTTCTTATTTCTAAAACTTTTTCGTTAAGTGGAGTATTTTTAAGTGCTTCTTTATACATATTATAGCCATTTCCAACAAATAGTAAAGCAATACTTATTCCAATTAGACTTAAGAAAATTAATATTTTTAACAATTTTTTCAAACTTACCACCTCATTTCTTTTTACATTTATTTTTCTAATTATTCTACATCTAATTTTGTTTTAACATCTTCTGGTAATTTATTTTCTTCTACTTCTCTCCAATTTACAACTCCACGCATTTGCATAAAATCTAATTCTAAATATGCTCCTTCTCTTAATTCTCTACTTGTTTTGAATTTAACTTCTTTTTCTTTTCCATTTTTATTATAAGCTTTTAGTGTATATTGATATTTCATATCATCTGTTGTAGAAAGCTGTTCTATTTTTGTATTATCAATTTTGGTATAATATAATTCTTTATGTATTACCAAAAAATAGTATGCTCCTACCATTAAAGCAATAACTATAATTACCGCAATTATAATTGGTAACTTCTCTTTAAAACTATCCATTTTATACCCTCCTATTCTGATACTATCTCTACATTTCCTGTAAAGTTATTTGTTTTAATTATTAAATAGTAACTTTTTTCTTTTACATTAATATTTTTTTCTATTTCTCCATTATCATTTATTAGAATTTCACTTTCAGTTCCTAATTTATTTATAATTTCTATGTCTCCATTTTGTTTTTCTACTTTTATTTTTAATTTTATTATATTTCCATTTTCTCTATCTAAAGATGTACCTCCAAATATTGTTTCTTCTTTTGTTTCATTATTATAATAAGCTTCATATTTCCCAACATATTCATCAATTCCAAATTGTCTTTTTCCTTGTATTTTGTTATCACTTGTAATTCCTAAACTCGAAACATCTTGTAAGAAATTATTATAAGTATTTATAGTACTTTCTTTTGAAATTGTATTGTTAGTAAAAATACTTGTTAAAAAACTAACTCCTAAAATTATTACCCCAACAATAAACACTATAATCAATTTAAATAAACCGAACATAGCCCTATTCCTCCTCTTTAATTATGTTTTTACTTCCAAAATATGTTGCTAGGAAATATAAGCCATAAATTGCACCT
Organism: uncultured Clostridia bacterium; assembly: GCA_944387455.1. Lineage (GTDB taxonomy): Bacteria > Bacillota > Clostridia > TANB77 > CAG-508 > CAG-269. The sequence goes on along the minus strand of CALXEY010000040.1, from coordinate 9,057 downwards.
ATAACTAGAGCTGTAACAATTACTGAAGGTAATAATTCATCAGGTGATGCTATTACTTCTAACATTGATAATATAAATTTAATTCCAAATATTGAGTGTATCATTGCTAAAATAAGTGGTGTTATGAAAAATATAAATATTTGTTTAAATAATGCGTTGTTTATCATTTTCTCATCACAACCTATTTTTCTAAGTATTGTATATCTTTGTTTATTATCAGAACTTTCTGTTAATTGTTTTAAGGCTAATATTGCTGCACTTGCAATTAAGAATATTACTCCTAAATAAATTGCAATAAATATAATAATTGTAGTTAAACCTTTGCTAGATTCTTTTATACTAATTTTAGAAGACCCGTCAAGTTCTATTCCTTTTTCTTCAACATTTTTGAAAAATTCCGTATCTCCTGTTCCTATTAAAGTACTTTCTATATTTTCTTTTCCTTCTTCTGTATCTGCATTATAATTTGCAACTAAAAGATATTGTTCTGTATTTTCATCTTTTAAATCAAAATCATCTGGAACTAATATTATTCCTGCATTTATCTCAGTAGTTGCCATATATATAAAACCGTCTTTACACTCTTTATATTTTGAGTGATATGTTTTTCCATTTATTTCTATATTAGAATTTGTACTTAATGTTTGATTTCTTATATTTTCCATTTGTTCATAATTACAAAGTACTATATATTCATCAGAATTTAAGGAATATTCTTCTTCTCCATAAGCCTTAGCTATTTTATTATAGTCTGAAACTTTTATGATTGATTCTGGAATATCATATAAAAGCATTGGATATTTTTCTTTTGTTTGTTCATAATTGTTTCCTAAACTATATTTTAAAGTCCATTCTGGTAATGTATAAATTGGAATTTCTATAATATCTTTTAATCTATTTATATCATATCCATTTGTTTCTAGAGTATAACTTACAGGATGTCTTGAATCTTCTATTTGTTCATCTGTATAATAAATTGTTTTACCACTATATTCACTAACATAACTTTCTGGTAAATATGCTGGTTTATACAAATTAACATCTACAGGTGTAAACTTATCTAATTGCTCATCTAAAGATGTTTTTATTGATAAACTACCAGAAAGTACACTTATTGTCATAAATAACATTAAACAAATTATACTTATACTAATTATATTTGTATTTATTTTATTGTTTAGTTGTCTTAATACAAACATATTTGTTCCTTTTAAATAAATCTTTTTCCTTGTTTGTATTATTTTTAATATAAACCCAGATAAAGACCAGAATATACCAATTGTACCTACTATTCCCATTAAAATAGGCTTCATTAATTTTTCTGCTGTTCGTAATTCTCCTACTCCACCTGTTACCAAGTAATATGCATATCCTAAAATTACACAAGATATAATAAATACAATTATTGATATTACAGGGCTTTTTACTTTCACTTTTTGATTTTTCTTATTCTCTGTTAATAAATTAATTAGTTTATATCTTGAAATTGTTAGTGTATTAAATATTATTACTGCAATATACATTACTGCAAAATATATACAAGTTTTAATACACGCATCTTTTGAAAATACAAATGTAAATTCTGTCATATCTGCTTCAAATAGTTTGGCTACTAAGATAGACATAAATTGTGAAGCAAATATTCCAATAAATAGCCCTACTACAAGTGATATTATACCTATTAATATTGTTTCTAATAAAATAATTGCAGATATTTGCCTTCTACCCATACCAAGTGTCATATATATACCAAATTCTCTTTTTCTTCTATTTATTAGAAAATTATTTGCATATACAATTAAGAACCCTAGTACAATTGCAATAAATACTGATATCATACCTAGCATCTGAATCATTAATTGTATTAATTCTCTTGTAGACTGTGATACTTTAAGCATTGCTTCTTGGCTATCTAAAGAGTTAAACATATAAAATATTGCAACTCCTAGTACTAAAGTTAAAAAATATATTGCATAATCTTTAAAGCTTTTTTTCATATTTCTAAAAGATAATTTAAATAACATCGTTCAAATCACCTCCAAGAAGTGTTTGTACCTCGATTATTTTTTCAAAGAACTGTTTTCTTGTATCTTCTCCTTTTACAATTTCGTTGAAAATCTTTCCGTCTCTAATGAAAATAATTCTATTAGCATAGCTGGCAGAAAAAGCATCGTGTGTTACAACTAAAATTGTTGCCCCTAAATTTTTATTTAAATGTTCAAATGTTTCTAATAATTGTCTTGCTGATTTGCTATCCAAAGCTCCTGTTGGTTCATCTGCTAGTACTATCTTAGGGTTTGTTATAATTGCTCTTGCTGACGCAGCTCTTTGTTTTTGCCCTCCTGATATTTGATATGGATATTTGTTTAATATTTCTTTTATTCCTAATTTCTCAGCTATTTCTTTTACTCTTCTATCTATTTCATTTGAATTTACTTTTTGAATTGTTAGTGCTAAAGCTATATTTTCATAAACAGTTAGAGTATCTAAAAGGTTAAAATCTTGGAATATAAAGCCTAGCTCTTCTCTTCTAAATTTGTTTAACTTATTTCCTTTAAGTTTTGTAATATCTTGGTTATTTATAATAATTTTTCCTGCAGTTACTCTATCTATTGTTGATATACAATTTAAAAGCGTAGTCTTTCCGCTTCCACTTGCTCCCATTATCCCAACAAATTCTCCTTTTTCTACATTAAAACTAATGCCGTCAATTGCTTTTGTTAAATTTGATTTATTCCCATAGTATTTTTCAATATTTTTAACTTCTAATACATTACTCAATTTAAAAACTCCTTTCACATAATTTACATATATTATAAAACATTTAAGTACTCTTTACCATTTTTTAATCTTACATTTTCCTTACATTTTTGTAATTTAAAAAATAGCCCTATAAAAGAGCTATTAAAAATTTGTATAACTATTTTTTGGAAAGATTATTCTAATTTCTGTTCCACAATCTTTTTTAGAACTTAATTCTATCCCTAAACCTAATTTATCACAAAGCTTTTTACATAAATATAAGCCTATCCCTGTAGATTTTTGACCTGTTATTCTACCATTTTCTCCAGTAAAACCTTTATCAAATACTCTTGTTATTTCTTTATCTCTAATTCCTATACCATTATCTTTTATATATAAAATTACTTTATCATCTTTCTTACAAGAATAAATTTCTATTTTCTTATCTTCTTTTTTAGAATATTTAATAGAATTTTGTATTATTTGATTTACAATAAATATAGCCCATTTACTATCTGTATAAACATCTTCATCTTTTAAATCATCTAATATTAATGTTATTTTTTCGTTTAAAAGTGTTGTTTTATTTTTTAAGATTGCTCCATTTACTATTTCTTTTAGCTTAGTTTCGTTTATAATATAGTCTTTATTTACTACACTACTTCTTGCATAAAACAATGCTTGTTCTGTGTAATTTTCAAGTTTATCCAATTCTTCATCTATACTTTTTGTTACATCATTTTTATTATTTTCTATAATTAATTTACTAGCAGAAATAGGTATTTTTACTTCATGTATCCATAACTCTATATATTCTTTATAATCTTGTTGGATATTTTTATAATAATTTACGTTTTCAAGCATGGATTTACCTGTATCTTGCAATACTTCTTTTAAAATTTTACCTTCTATAAAATTTGGTGTTTTAATCACTTCTGAAATCAAGTATTTTTCTCTTAAATTCTCTAAATTTTTTAATAATGTATTATAATAATTTTTCTTGTTTTTATATTCAATTACCATAGCAAGTACAACTACTAAAATTATTATGACTGCACAATATATTCTTACTAAAAAACTTATATTATAAGCTAATAGTAATATTTCTATACTTAGAATAGCTAATATTATTCCTATAATCAATAATAATTTTTCTTTTAAAAAATCTTTAAATCTCATTTTAATATATACCCTTGACCTCTCCTTGTTTCTATTACATCTATAAGACCTAATTCTTCTAGTTTATTTCTTAGTCTTTTTATATTTACACTTAATGTATTATCATCAATAAATTCTTCACTTTCCCACAAATAGTCCATTATTTCGTCTCTTGATACTAACTTATTTCTATTTATACTTAAATAATATAAAATTGTATATTCATTTTTAGTTAAATCTATTTTTTTATTATCTTTTTTAATTACTCTTTCATATATGTTTAATGAAAATTCTCCACAATCTATTTCTTCTAATGTTTTATTTTGTTTTTTATTTCTTTTTAATAAACCATTTATTTTAGCTAGCAGAATTTGTATATTATATGGTTTTGTTACATATTGGTCTGCTCCATAGTTTAAACTTAATAGTTCGTCTATTTCACTATCTCTACTAGTTACCATTATTATTGGTACATCTGATGTTTTTCTTATTTCTTTACATACAAATTCTCCGTCTACAAATGGTAAGTTAATATCTAATAACACTAAATCTGATTTTTCTTTTAATATATCTTCTACTGTATTATCAAACTTTTCTAAAGCTTTTACTATAAAACCATTTTTTATTAAAAAAGCTTCTAATTCTTTTCTTATTTTTTTATCATCTTCTACTATTAATATTTTCTCACGCATTATAATCACCTATAAAATATTATAACATATTTTTTAGATTTTTAAATTACATTTTTGTAAGAGAAGAAAAGAGCTACTTTTGTAACTCTTAATTTCCTATAAATTATTTAATATATCTTTTATCTCCCCACCAATTTGGTATGATATCTTTTAATAATATAGTTTTTCTATCTTCATAGTCTGTTAAAATCTCCATATTTCTGTTTTCATATGAAAGTTGCATTAAAAATTCTCTACAAGCTCCACAAGGCATACCACCAATACCTTTAGGTGGTTCTTTTCTAAATGCAATTAATCTTTTAATTTTAGTTTCTCCTGTATTTATGTACATATTAAGTGCTGCTACTCTTTCTGCACATAAATTCATAACTCCACTTGCACTTTCTATACAAAACCCTGTAAATATTTTTCCACTTTCACTCTGAACAGCTGCTACAACGTGATGAGCTTGTATAAATGGCGATACATCTTCTGGGTGATATTCTTCTTTTGCTTTTAAATACATTTCTTCCCATATATCCATTTTATATCTATTCTCCTTTACGATATGTAACTTTTAAAATTATTTTTGGTTTTCGTACCATTTTGCAAATTCTTGCATTGCTTGTACTGAACCGTCAGCTTTTTGTCTATTTTCTCTTTCCTCTTTATTCATTTCAGCTAATGTTTTATCAAAACCTTTCGGCTTAAATATATACCACAAATCTGACCATTTTTCTTCTCTGTCTACTCCTTGCATTTTTTCTGATAAATTTCCAGGATGTTTTCCATAAAAATAATGTATATTTTCTCCGTCGTGATAAGCTAAACACTCATTAAAAGCACATTTTCTATTTTCTTTTCCTTCCATTAATTTTAAAATTCCATTTATTCCTATTGTATCTAAGGAAAAATTTACAAAAGCTCTAGGAAAACCATTTAACTCTTCAATTCTAAAGTCAGTATCTAAGGCTATACACGGTCTTTTTACTATTTCATAAGCTTCTTTTACCTTCGCTGTTGCTATTTCTTTTATATCATCACTTCTTGGTTCATCTAATTCATAATTAAAAGTTGTAAATTTTAGATTTTTAAAATATTTCTCTGCTGATTTTATTTTTCCAATATTATGTGTTACAAAAACAATTTCTTTTTCCATAATTTATTCTCCTCTACTACAAAATGATATATATGTTTACGGCTCTTCTTTCATTGAAATATCTTGTACTTTATCTTCTTTATTGAATTCAACCCTAAATGTATAATAATGTTTTGTTGTTGCAATATTAATATCTCCCCAGACTATTCCAACATATTTAATTCCTGCACTATAAGTATATACTTCTTCTCCTGTTTTTTCATATTCATATGTACCTAAAGGTTCTCCTAAAGTCTTAATAACATCTTCTTTTGTTTTTCCTATTAAACTATCATTTTTATCAATTTCTTCCATTTTTAAATATAAATTATTATAGTTCTCACGTTCTTTAAATAATATTCTGCCTATAACACATAGTAATATTGTGATAATTAGTGTAAACGCTATTATAGAAATTATAAACTTTTTACTTCTTTTTGTAAGAATATAATAAATAACATATACTCCAATTGTTATAATTCCATAAATATAATATTGTGCTATTATTAATAAAAATGTTTTAAATAATTCATATGAACTATCTAAAAAAATAGGCATAACCGTGTAAAATGGCAAAGGTAATATTGTTTGAAATGCAATTACTCCCATTACAATTGGAATAACAATATTTCCATTTGGCATTTTTTCTTTTAGTCTATATATTAGTAAACAAAAAATTAATGGAACTCCTATTAACATTAAAAGGTAAAAAAGCCAAGTTAACATTTTATATCCTCCGTTTTTATTATATTTTATAAGAAAAATTTTTTTATTTCAATATAAATTAAATACTTTTTTTAATCTAAAAAACTAATTTGAGCATTTTTATTTACGTTAAATTTTTTTATTAAACTTTCTTGTTTTGCAATTGTTATTTTATCATTATCACTTATTTTACCTATTAAAATTTGTGAATTTTTATTGTGTAATTTTATATTTTCTTTAGCAAGTTCTGGTGTTTTGTTTGCATAGCAATATTTACAACCATTTATACAAGTATCATAAGCTCCAATATCACGACTAGGTATACAATGACAACCTTTTCTCATACCTTTTGGTTTTATATTTTTGTACTCTACTTTGTTTGCTTCTTCTAATATTTCTTTTGTAGTACACCCAGATAAATGTATTCCAAATTTTTGGAAATCTTCATCTGTTCCACAACTTTGTATATATAAATTATTTTCTTTTGCTATTTTCCCTAAATTTTCTAATATTTCTATTTTATCTTCTGTTGTAAAAGGTATTATTTCTGGCATATTATATTCTAATTTTTTATACATTTCTACAAAACTAAAAATACATCTTTGTACATATGGAGCAATTCTTTTTGCCATATAGGAAAAAGTTTCTATGTGTTTTTTTACAGTATAATCTTTTGTAAGTAAAATTGGGTCATATCTCCATAATACTTTTTCTTTTCCAATAATTTTAGATAAACTGATTAGTGTTTCTATAGATTCATCAATACTTGGTACATTTGGCTCTACATCTTTACCATAAGCTGTGATTGTGTAATAACATATTATTCTGTATTTTTTATCTATTTCACCAATATATTTTAATATTGGTTTATAATTTTTAGAACAGAACATTAAACAATCTACATCTTCTGGTTTTAAACTAATTTTAGACACATTATTTGTAAACAATGGGTTTCTAGAATACACATATCCTTCTTTTAATCTATTTACTAACCACTCACTATAATAGTTTACTATATCTGTTCTTCCGCCTACATTTACTATCATTTATTACTCCTTCATTTTTTCATATAAAAAACAATTTTTTTCGTGAGAATTAATAACACCAATTGCTTGTAAATACGAATATATAATAGTAGAACCTACAAATTTCATACCTCTTTTTTGTAAATCTTTTGAAATATCATCTGATAACTTTGATGTTGTTTTTCCTATTTCATATATAGTTTTTCCTTTTGTAAAACTATTTAAATAATTATTAAAAGAACCATATTCTTCTTGTATATTTTTAAATATTTTTGAATTATTAATACTTGCTTTTACTTTTAACTTATTTCTTATTATTTTTTCATTAGAAAGTAATTCCTCTATCTTTTTTTCATCATAGTTACAGACTTTATCTATATCAAAATCATCATATGCTTTTATAAAATCTTCTCTCTTATTTAATACACACTCCCAAGAAAGCCCTGCCTGGAAAGATTCTAAAATTAACATTTGATATAAGTATTTTTCATCAAAATTTGGTACTCCCCACTCTTCATCGTGGTATTTTACATATAAATCATTTTTTAAATTACACCATTTACATCTTACTTTATTTTCCATATTATCTTATACTCCTTGTTTTGGTATATATAATTTTCCCATATCTACATTTTCAAATTCTAATAATTTTACTTTTTTATCTATTCCCCCTGCATATCCTGTTAAACTACCATTTGTTCCAACAACTCTATGACAAGGAATTATAATAGAAATAGGGTTATGCCCAACTGCTCCTCCCACTGCTCGAGCTGACATTTTTTCTCTTCCTAATTTATTTGCTACATTTATAGCTAACTCTTTATATGTTGTAACTTCACCATATGGAATTCTTTTTAGTAATTCCCATACAATTTTCTCAAAAGAAGTTCCATTTAAGAAAATATCTAACTCTTCTATTTTTGGTTTTTCACCTAAAAAATATCTATCTAACCATTTTTTTGTCTTAATCAATATTTCTTCATTATCATTTTCTATTGATTCTTCTTTTATATTTCTTAAATAATGTTTTTGCCCTTCTATCCATAAACCAATTAATTTATTATCTTTACTTACTATTAATAGTTTTCCGAACAGGAGAATTATAATATGTTTTATACATTATTTTCTAACCTTTCTTTAATCAAATTTTGTTTTCCAATTTTCATCTATAAATGCATCAAAGCACATTTCTATTTGTTCTTTATTTACTTTTTCTTCTGCTAAATTTTTAGGTAACTCATCTTTTCCAAAAAACCTTGTTTCTGTTGTTTCTATATTTTCTACAAATTCTCCACCTAATATTTTACATTGTGAAAATATTTTACAAACACCATAATAAACTTATTTCTGTTTTTTCTTTAATCATTTCAGCTGATATTTCTCTTAATCTTTCATATCTTTCTCTATCATAATTATTATCTGTATATGCAATCCCTGCTTGTGCTAAACTTTGTATTTCTATTGCCCATTTTAACCATTGTTCCATTTTTTTGCTCCTTTATTTGTTCTCATTTTTATCTTAACATATTCTTTTAGTTTTTACAACAAATTTTATCATACAAAAAATATTTACTTTTTTTACAAAATTCCTTTACTTTTTTAAAATTTTAGTGTATAA
>CALXEY010000039.1 GCA_944387455.1 uncultured Clostridia bacterium | reverse complement strand
GAAGATACAAATAATATAAATAATGGTTATCCTATTTTAAATTGGCAGTAAAGAATATTTTTTGTTTTTTATTCCTTTGTAGAATATGTCGAAAAAACTCTCTTTTTCATATTATATATAAAGTAGTATGAAAGGGGGAGTTTATTTGGAGTTAGTAGGAAAAAAGATAGGTTTTGTACTTACAGGTTCTTTTTGTACGTTTAAAAAGACTATTCCTAAAATTAAAGAATTAGTAGAAAAAGAAAAAGCAGAGATAATACCTATAATGTCATATAACAGTTATAATTTAGATACCAAATTTGGAAAAGCAAAAGACTTTATTTCGGAAATAGAAGAAATAACAGGAAAAGAAATAATTCATACAATACAAGATGCAGAACCAATAGGACCAAAGAAAATGACAGATATAATGGTAGTTGCACCTTGTTCACGGAAATACAATGTCTAAACTTGCTTTAGATATAATAGATACGCCAAGTTTAATGGCTTGTAAAAGTCATTTAAGAAACGATAGACCACTTGTAATTGCACCATCAACAAATAATGGTTTAAGTGGCAATGCAGAAAATATTGGTAAATTATTAAATAGAAGAAATTATTATTTTGTACCTTTTAGGCAAGACAACCCAATTACTAAACCAAGATCTATTGTATTTGATGAAAATTATTTAATAAAAACAATTAAATTTGCATTAGATGGAGAACAAATAAGTCCAATATTATTGTAAAAAAAGTTATAATATGATACAATACAAATATCCCTAGCAAAAATGCTAGTATATATAGTCCGGTAAGATTATTATCTTAAAAGGAAGGAACTTCAATGAAAATGCTGACGTTGGAAGAGTTGCAAAAAAGAAGTATAAATGATTTCTATATGGCTATTATTAACTGCCCTCAAGACTGTAGTTTACCTGTAGCTGATCTTAGTGAAGAAGAGTTAGCTGAAATAAATGAAAAACTTGAAAATACTTCACCAGAAGAAAAAGAGGCTATGGAATGCCTTTTCGGTTCTATAGCTCGTGCAAAAAATTATTTGGCTAAAACTCTTCAAGTTCTTAAAGCAAGTCTGACTAATATAGACTCTAATGTTGTCATAGTAAAAGTAGGTGATAAGTATCAAAACTTGAGTGTTGAAGACATTGACTTTGTTGATGAGGGTGATATTTTGTTTATGGAACCGTTTAGTAAATACTACAAAGAAGGAGAATATCGATTTGTTATGCATAATGGACGCCCAACAATGGACGTAGATTCTTTAGAGCCAATATCAGAATTTGAAAAAGTTTATGCTAAAAAGATGAAGGTAAAATTAACTAAACTACCATTTCCAACAGATGAGTAATTGAAAGCAAGAAAGGGCATTAATATTTAATGCTCTTTCTTGTATTGTATAATAAAATATGATAAAATCAGTTTAAATTTAAAGGAGGCTTTTTTATGTCAGAATATGATTGGAATTTAAAAGAAATATTTAAAAATAAAGAAGAATTTAATATTATGAAAAAAGGATTAGAAGAAGATTTAGAAAACATAAGTAAATACCAAGGAATACTTTGTGAAAATTCTAATAATCTTTATTCTTGTTACAAATTATTCGAAAAAGCACTAGAAAAATATGAAAAATTATATGGCTATGGTATGTTATATTATAATTTAGATATGTCAAACCAAGAAGGAATAAAATTATATAAAGAAGTAGAAGCTATAGGAACTAATTTTAGTACAAAAACAGCTTTTATGACACCAGAAATAACATATGCAGATAGTAAAGAAATAGAAAAATATCTAAAAGAAGATAAAAGGCTAGAACCATATAAAAGAGATATCTTAGATATATTAGAAGAAAAAGAACATATATTAAGTAAAGAAGAAGAAAATATTTTAGCAAATTATGGGGAAGTATTTTCAGCTCCTGAAAACACATTTGAGGTATTAACAAATGCAGAATTTAAATTTGGAAACTTAATAGATGAAAATGGTAAAGAGCAAGAACTAACAGAAAGCAATTATACAATATATTTAAAAAGTAAAAAAGAAGAGGTAAGAAAACAAGCATTTAATTTAATGTATGATAAATATAAAGAGTTTATTAATACAATAACAGAGCTATATTTATCAAATGTAAAGAAAACAACTGTAACAGCAAATTTAAGAAAATACAAATCAAGTTTAGATATGGCAACTAAAAATGATGATTCAAATTTAAAAGTATATGAAACATTAATAAATACCATAAATGAAAAAATTTCTGTAAATCATAAATTTATAAAATTAAAAAGGGAAATACTAAAAAATAAAGAATTCCATATGTATGATTTATATGTAAACCCATTTGAACAAGGAAAAGACGAAATAACATATGAAGAAGCAAAAGAAGAAGTAATAAATGCACTATCAATTATGGGTGATGAGTATGTAAATAAATTAAAAGAAGCTTTTACAAATAATTGGATAGATGTATATGCAAAACCACATAAAAGAGGTGGAGCATACAGTATGGGAATATATGGTGTACACCCATTTGTATTATTAAACTTTGTAAATTCTAAAAGAGATATAAGCACAATAGCACACGAATTAGGACATAGTATACACTCATATTATTCAAATTCAAACCAAAACATAATAAATGCAGATTATACAATAATGACAGCAGAAGTAGCATCAACTGTAAATGAGATATTACTTAGTAATTATCAAATAGAAAATGAAAAAGATATAGAAAAGAAAAAGGAATTATTATATGAATTATTAGAAATGATAAGAGCAACATTATTTAGACAATCAATGTTTGCAGAATTTGAAAAAATAATTCACGAAAAAGTAGAAAATGGAGAAAACTTATCTTGTGAAGATTTAAATAAAATTTATTATGAATTAAATAAAAAATATTTTGGAAACGATATAATAGTAGATGAAAAAATACAATATGAGTGGGCAAGAATACCACATTTCTATTCTGATTTTTATGTATATAAATATGCAACTGGAATATCTTCGGCAATTAGTATAGCAAATAAAATAATAAAAAATGGAACACCGTATATAGAAAAATATATAAATATGTTAAAACAAGGACGTTCTAAAAAATCTATAGATTTACTAAAAATGGTAGATGTAGATTTAGAAACAAAAGAAGTATATGAAGATGCAATTAATTTTTATAATGAAAAAATAAAAGAATTAGAAGAACTAATTTAGGAGTAGATATGGAAAACAAGAAAGTTGATAAAGATAAAGAATATAAACTTTTTGGTGTAAGTATTTGGAAAATATTTTCTTATTTCATAATATATAGTATTTTAGGCTATATTATAGAAACAATATTTGGAATAATAACAATGGGAGAGTGGCAGTCAAGACAAAGCTTTTTATATGGACCATTTCTTGGAATATATGGAATAGGAGCAGTTTTTATATTAATATTTTCTAAATACTTTAATAAAAGTAATATAACATTATTTTTAGGTGGTTATATAATTGGTACTTTAACTGAGTATATATTCAGTTTTTTAATAGAAGTAATACTAGAAACAGACTGGTGGGACTATTCTGGGAAAATTTTAAATGTAAATGGTAGAGTATGTTTACTGTATTCTATATTTTGGGGAATTTTAACTTTATTTTTAGTAAAAGTAATAAACCCATTTATAGATAAAGTTTGTAATAAAATAAAAGAAAAAATATCTAAAAAAACATTAAAAATAATAGTATCAGTTTTAATAATATTTTTATTTATTGACTGCATCTTAACCATATATGCACAAGATATGTTTATTACAAGAATGGTAGTAGAAAAAAATATACCAGTTTATAATAAAGAAGCTATTAATGAAAAATATATTAGAGTAAAAAATAACAAGAACTTAGATAATTTTATAAATTCTGTTTGGGGAAATGAGAAAATAATAAAAACTTTCCCAAATATAAAAATAAAAGATAAAGACTTTAATGTAATATATTTAAATAGTTTGCTTCCAGAAATAAAACCATATTATATGAGTTTTAAATAAAGACGTTTCATTTACGACAAAAAATTCTCATTTATGATATAGATGTGTCCCGAATGCGACCAAAAGGTCGCAAATGAAACGTCCCCTATAAATTTGCTAGAGGGTTTCGTTCAACTGCACTTCTTACTTGATCATTGTTTACGTGTGTATAAATCTCAGTAGTTGAAATACTTTCGTGTCCCAATAATTCTTGTAAGGCTCTTATATCAACTTCTCCATATTGGTACATAAGAGTTGCAGCAGTGTGTCTTAATTTATGTACAGAATATTTTCTACTATCTAGTCCTGCTTCCATTAATTCTTTGTTTATAATATGTTGAACTGTTCTGTTACTAATTCTTTCCTTCCTTTCACTTAAGAAAAGTGCTTTATCAGAGTGTTTTGCATCACTATCTACAATTTTTGGCCTTACATTTAAATAAGAAGAAAGTGCTTTCATACAAGCTTTGTTTAAATAAATAGTCCTTTCTTTGTTTCCTTTACCAATAACATTTAATTTACAATCTTCAAAATCAATATCATTAATATTAATACCAACAAGTTCTGAAAGACGCATACCACAATTTAAAAATAAAGTTGTTATTGCATAATCTCTTTCACAATTTCTATTATCTTCATTAGATGCTGCATCTAATAGTCTTTTACTATCATCTAAAGATAAATATTTAGGAAGTCTTTTGTCTTTTTTTGGTGTTTTTAAATTTAATGCTGGGTTATGGTCTAACAAAAATTTTTTACTTGCATCTTGTGATAGGTATTTAAAAAATATTCTAATAGTTGAAATTTTTCTTGCTCTAGTTGCAGATTTACTATTAAATGTAGTTGTTAAATAACCTAAAAATGCGTGTATATCATCTAGTTCTATTTTTTTTATAACATCATATGGTAAATCATATATTTTAATTTTATCAAAATCTGTTTCATTAGTAAGTCTAAAATGTATTTTAATAAATTTTAAAAACATTGCTAAATCATAATTATATTCTTTAATACTATTTGGTGATTTATTTAAAATAGTTGTAGAATAATCTAAAAAAGCATTTAAGTAGTCTGGGTTTTCTTCTCTTTTTATCATATGTATCACACTCCGTTCATACTTATGTTATATTATATTAAAAGAAAAAAATCAATAAGAATTTTAAATTTTGTGCAATGTTTTTTACTTTCTATTTTTTAAAAATTATGATATACTATATTTACTCTAGAAGGGAGTGATTTGATGAATAGAAAAAAAGCAAAAAGGTTTGATGAAGATGAAGAACCTAAAGCTGTTAGAGATATGAAAAAAAATAAAAATAAAGAGATAAATAAAGAAGTTAAGAATAGTAAAAAGAAAAAATTAACCAAAAAAGAGAAGAAAAAAAGAAAGAAAAAAATCATTTTAACAGTTTTAATTTTGTTTGTTTTGATATTAGGTATTACACTAGGTGTTACAGGAAACAAATGGGCTACTCTTGCTGTTGATATGGTTTCAAATGAAAGTTCTATTGTAATAGATAGTTCTGGAAACACAATTGCAAAATTAGGTGATGAAAGAAAAAAATCTAATATTACTTTTGAAGAAATGCCAGATAATTTAAAAAATGCCTATGTTGCAATTGAAGATGAAAGATTTTATAAACATAGTGGTGTTGATATAAAAAGAACTGCTTCTGCTATTTTTAACTATATTATACATTTTGGTTCATCTTCTTTTGGTGGTAGTACAATAACTCAGCAATTAGTTAAAAACTTAACAGGAGATACTACAGATAGTATTTTTAGAAAAGTAAAAGAGTGGTGGCAAGCATTTTTATTGGAAACAAAGCTTTCTAAAGAAGAGATATTAGAAGGATATTTAAACATAATATATGTAGGACCTGGAATTTATGGTGTTGATTGTGGTTCTAAATATTATTTTAATAAATCAGCATCAGAATTAAGCTTAGAAGAGTGTGCATTTTTAGCAGGGATAAATCACTCACCTAATTCATATAACCCTTTTACTGATGAAGATAATTCTGAAAAAATTAGAAATAGAACAATTACTGTTTTAGATAAAATGAAAGAATTAGGTTATATTGATGATAGTTCTTATAATCAAGCTGTGGCAAATGTTGATGATGGTTTGAAGTTTAAAAAAGGTGAAATAGAAGCAGAAAGTAACGGTGTTTATTCATATCATACAGATGCATTAATTACCGAAATTACAAATGATATTGAAGAAAAATATAATATTTCAGAAGATTTTGCAACAAACTATATTAATATGGCAGGACTAACTATACATAGTACCCAAGATAGTAATATACAAGATGAAGTAGAAAAAGAGTGTGAAAAAAGTAAATATGTTTTAAAATCAAGTATTGGTGGAGATAATTCACAAGCAGCTATGGTTGTAATGAATCATAAAACAGGAGAAGTTTTAGCTTGTGTTGGGGCTTTAGGTGAAAAAACACAAGCAAGACCGTTTAATAGAGCAACACAAAGTGTAAGACAAACTGGTTCTTCAATTAAACCACTTGCTATCTTAGCTCCTGCAATTGATAAAAAAATAATTACTGCATCTTCTGTTTATGATGACACAGAAAAAGATTTTAAAGACGGATATCACCCAGTTGATTACAATAAGCCTTTAGGAGAAATAACAGTAAGAAGAGCTGTTGAATCTTCACAAAATATTCCTTTTGTAGAAATTATGGAAGAATTAACACCTAAAACTTCTATTAAATATTTAGAAGAAATGGGAATTACTACTTTGACTGAAAATGACAATGGTTTACCTTTAGCTTTAGGTGGTTTAGATAAAGGAATTAGTCCATTACAAATGGCAGGAGCATATAGTACAATTGCAAATGACGGCAAATATATAGAACCTACTTTTTATTCACAAATAGATAGAAAAAATGGCTCAAAAATATTAGAAAGTAAACAAAAAACTAAAAAAGTATTTTCTAAAGAGGTTGCATATATTTTAAAAAGTTTACTTACTCAGCCTGTTGTAGGTGAAAATGGAACTGCTACTTATTGTAAAATTTCAGGCGTTGATGTTGCTGCAAAAACTGGTACAACTGATGAAAATTATGATAGATGGCTTTGTGGTTTTACACCATATTATACTGCTGTAACTTGGTATGGTTTTGACCAAAATGAGTCAATTGACTTTAATGGAAGAAACCCAGCAGGACTTATTTGGGCAAATGTAATGGCAAGAATACACGCAGGACTTCAAACTGCTAGATTTGAAAAACCAAGTGGAGTATTAGCAAGAACAGTATGTTCTGAGACGGGAAAAATTGCTACAACAGGTTGCCCTAATACTTATACTGAGTATTTCTTATGGTTTACTGTTCCAGATACTTGTACAAGACACCAAGGTACAGAAATAACTAAAGAACCAAATGAGAATACTACTAGTGATGATACAAATGGTGTAATAGAAGAAATTACTAATGAAATAGATGAGAAAGAACCACCAAGACTTACTGAACCAACTGATAGTAGAGATACTATTAATGATAACAATAATAATAATGATAATGAAAATAAAATAACAAATACTGTAAATACATCAAGACCACATAATACAACTAATACTTCTGGAGGAAGTACAAATACAACTAACAGAAATGAAACAAGTACAAATACAAGCAGTAATACTTCTTCTAATTCAAACACTACTGTTGATGAAGAAACAAATGTAGATGTTGAAGAGCCACAAAATTCAAATGAAACTAATTAAGATTAATTTATAAATGCTTGATTTTCACCAGTCTTTATCATTATATGATAGAAACTGGTGAAAATAGGGCAAAAAGAAGGCTTATAAATTAATAAAAAACTTTTACTTAAAAAACTACAAATTTTTAAAAATATATTATAATTTAAATAAAAAATAAAAGAGGAAAATTATGAGTTATAATGAAACAATGATAAAAAATATAGATTATTTATTAAATATAGAAAAATTAAATATTCCAATATACCAAAGACCTTATGAGTGGTCAAGAAATAATATTTTAGAATTATTATCAGATATAAATACTGCAATTGAAAAACAAAAACAATTTGGAAATAATTTTAGATATCGTATAGGAACTATTATTTTACACAAAAATCAAGAAAATAATGATTATACATTAGATATTGTAGATGGTCAGCAAAGAATTATTTCTTTAATGTTAATAAAAAAATATCTAGATAAAGACTTTAAATGTAATTTATTAGAAACTAAATTTACTAATAAAATTACTATTTCTAATATTAGTCAAAATTACAAATATATAGAAGATTATTTTGCCTTTAGAAAAGATTTAAAACAAAGTTTTATAAATGCTTTTACTAATTTATTAGAAGTTGTAATTATAAAAGTAGGTGATATTTCAGAAGCCTTCCAATTATTTGACTCACAAAATTCAAAAGGAAAAGATCTAGAACCTTTAGACTTATTAAAAGCTTATCATCTTCGCAAAATGGATAATGAAGATGAAAAACCAAAGAAAGAGATGATAGAGTTATGGAATAAGAATAAAAATGGGAAAGAAGATAAGATAGAAGAATTATTTAATATATATTTGTTTCCAATTTATAATTGGCTATATCCAAATTATAGTAGGCTTAAAGAAAAAAAGAATAATGATTTTACTAAAGATGATATAGATATTTATAAAGGAATTGACATAGATTCTACCTATTCATATGCTAAAAAAGCAAAAAAAGTAATGGAGTGCTTTCAAATAACAGATAGTTTCATCTCTGGAAAGTCTTTTTTTGAGATGGTTAATTATTATATAAATTTACTAGATGAGATAAAAGAAAAACTAAATGGACAAAAATATTTTTATATAACAGATATACTAAATGAATATGGAGATACATACCAATTAAAATACGTAAAGGATTTATTTTATTGTGCTATATTATTTTATTATGATAGATTTAATAATTTAAACGAAGAAGTTGTTCGAAAACTTTTTGTATGGAGTTTTATGCTTAGAGCAGATTTAAAATTTGTACAAAAAGATAGTATTAATAAATATGCAATCGGTGAATATTCTTGGAATCACACCAATCAAATACCTATTTTTGAAAAAATAAAATACGCAAGAACAGAAGAAGAAATTGCAAATATCGAAATCAAAACAGAAAATCCAAATAAAAATATTGATAATAATCAAAAATGGGAAAAATTACACAATGATTTAAAGAAATTAATAAAGTAGGGAAATAAGATGGAAAATAATGAAAAAATAGAAAATTTAAACATATTAGATTTGGAAAATAATACAAATATATTTGATACAAATATAAATTATCAAATTCCAATATATCAAAGAGATTTTGAGTGGGAAGATGAAGAAATAGCCCAATTAATAGAAGATATAAATAATATAGGATTACAAGAAGATAATAATTATTATCTTGGTAGTTTGATTGTTTATATTAAAAATAATTTTTATGAAATAATTGATGGACAACAAAGATTAACAACTCTTTATCTATTATTAAATTGTATAGGTGAAAAAACTAAAGAAACATTAACATTTGAGTGCAGAGATAATCCATTAAGAAATATTAATGAAATTTTATCTGATTATAAAAAAAATAAATATAATGAAGATGATAAAAATGAAAATAATATAATTAATGCAATTACAATAATAAAAAGAGAATTAAAAAATATAAATTTGGAAGATTTTAGAAAAAAACTCGCTAAAGTAATTATTTTTAGAATAGAAGTACCAGAAAATACTGATTTAAATAAATATTTCGAGATAATGAATACAAGGGGAACACCGCTTAAAGACGAAGATAAATTAAAAGCAATTTTAATGTCTTATTTATCAAATGAGAAAGATAGAAATATTTTTATTAATATTTGGGATGCTTGCAGTAATATGGATAATTATGTTAAAAATAATTTTTCTGAAGAATCTATTGGAACTAAAGTAATGAAAAGCAACTATAATTTGGAAGATTATAAGAACATTAATTTTAAAAATATGAACTCAAATAAATCTTTAAATATAGATGAAATAATAAGTACTAGTTTTAAACTTGAAAGTTTTAAGAATTTTTCTAACGAAGAAGAACTATATACATCTATTTTAGATTTTCCAACATTTCTTCTTCATATATTAGCTGTTTATAAAAATTTACATAATCCTAGAAATGAAGACAAAGGAAAAGAAGTATTAGATGATTTAAAACTTTTAAAAACTTTTAGAGAATATATAAAACAAGAAGAAAATAAAGAAAAATTTTCTAAAGAGTTTTTGATATTACTATTTAAATGTAGAGTTTTATTTGATGAGTATTTTATTAAAAGAAAAAATGAAAAATGGGATTTAAAATATAAAAATGAAAATGTTTTAATGCTTCAAGCTTTATTAAGAGTTACATATACTTCACGAAAATCAGCACGTTGGATAACAGAGTTATTTTATTGGTTAACAGAAAATAATTTTATAAATACAAAAGAAGAAAATATAAATGATTTTGAAAATAAAATCGAAGATTTTATAAGAGCTGAAGTTATTGAAAAGTTCTTTAAAATAGAAAAGCCTTTTTCCAAAGGCACTGATACTCATCACATAGCATTTAATTATTTAGATTATTTATTATGGAAAGAAAATAAAGAAAAATACAAAGATTTTACTTTTGAGTTTAGAAATTCAGTAGAACATTGGTATCCACAACACCCTTCTGAAGGAACTTTTGAGGCATGGAACAATAAAGAACAATTAAATTATTTTGGTAATTTATGTTTAGTAACAACTCAAATGAATTCTAAATTATCAAATAGGATTCCTTCAAGTAAGAGAGAGTCTTTTATAAATTCAAAAAACAAAGGAAGTATAAAATTAAGAATAATGGCAGAAGAAACAACAGATCATAATGGAAAAAATGCTAATATATACTGGAAAGAAGAAGGTTATTTATTACACGGACGAGAGATGATAAAAAAATTAGCAAAGGTCTGTAATATAGATTTAAAGGGGAGAGAGTATTGAGAATAATATTAGTTGTTGTAAAATTTGCGACAACTAATTTTTTTCTAAAAAACAGTAGAGTAGGGGAGATAGCAGAGCTTTCATTGTTTTAAAAATATATAAAAAATTTAAAAATTTTGTGCAATAATATTTATAAATAATTTTATAGAAATAAAAAAGTTTTAAAATAAAAAAATTTTTAAAAGTAAAAATTAGAATAATATATAAATTTAAAAATTAATTAAAATTTAAAATTCTAATTTAAGCTTTAAAAGTTAAATTTCAAATTTTTAAAATATATATTAATATGTATTTTAAAAACGAACAAATGTTGTTTGTAAAAATTATTAATAATTACTAATAAAAATATTTTATGATTGTTTAGTATAATTTATAATAATATAAATATAAATATAAATATAATTTGATTGTTTCTAAAATCAATTTTAAGCTATTTAAATTATATAATAATAAAGTTATAGTATTTATAATTTAAATTAGTTAATTTTGTTTTTAATATATTAATTATTTATATAAAAAAGATTTTATAAAATGTATATAAGAAAATTCATACTTTAAAATACAAAAATATAATATCATAAAAATAGTATAAAAACGGGCAAAAAGCGAC
The DNA here is from genome assembly GCA_944387455.1 of uncultured Clostridia bacterium. Lineage (GTDB taxonomy): Bacteria > Bacillota > Clostridia > TANB77 > CAG-508 > CAG-269. The sequence continues at coordinate 789 of CALXEY010000039.1, read as the reverse complement.
GCACGAGAATCGATTTTAAGCCGTTTTATTTTTTTACCTGTATAGTTTGTTGTCTGTAAAATCTCCTAAATATAGAGAAATAGAGGTTTTGGAGATTTTATGAATTTTTTTATAATAAAAGAAAAGAAATAAGAAAAAAATATAGATATAAGTAACTTATATCTATAAAAATAATAGAGAAGTAATATAATCTAATTATTATTAATCAAATATATATTATTATTAAAAAATATGTTATTTATTGATATACTAGAGGGAATTGATATATCATCACAAATATTATAATATAATTTTATGCATATAACATTGCACAAAAGATTGATTTTGTGCAATACTGTTTATATCAGTATTGCATCATCAAGATATTTTATTTCTTTTCCGTTTATTATAATACTTATATTTAACGCTTTTGCTATCATTGATAATTCGAAATCTGTAACTGTTCTTTTATTATTTTCTATGTTTCTTATTACTTGTGATGACATATTAATTCCTTCTAGTTGCAACTTTATTGCTAGATCTTCTACAGATAAATTAATTTTTTTTCTTAAATCTTGTATTAAACTAACAGAAATATTTTTTTCATTATTACAATAAGTTAATCTTTTATTCATAACTACACCTCCTCCCTATTTTCATTAAAATATCATAAATTTTTAATATTTTTAAACGTCTATAGAAAATTTAGTTATCTTTTTAAGATTAATAAAAAAATAAGCTACTAAAAATTATATTTTTAAATTTCTAGTAGCCTAATAATTAACTTTATAATATTCTCATCTTGATATT
>CALXEY010000038.1 GCA_944387455.1 uncultured Clostridia bacterium | reverse complement strand
GCAATAAGAGATGAGGCAGACGCAATAGAATATAAAACAAAGCAAGCAAAAGAAGAAGGAATTAAAGAAGGTTTGGAAAAAACAGCCAAAGAAATGTTAAAAAATAATTTTACAATAGAACAAATACAAAAAATAACAAAACTAACAAAAGAAGAAATAGAAAGATTAAAAAGAGAAATATAAATAAAATATTGATAAAATCTAAAGAAAGTTATAAAATACAATAGTACAGTAAATAATAAATGTACTATTGTATTTTTAAGGAGAGAGATTTATGAACGTAATATCTAGTAAAGATAATGAAACTATTAAAAATATAAAAAAATTAAAAGAAAAAAAGTATAGAGATTTAGAAAATGTATATATAGTAGAAGGTATAAAAATGGTAAAAGAGGCTATTTTAGAGAAGGCTTCTATTAGGCAGATAATTATATGTGATGACTGTGAAAAATCTGATAGTATACCTAAAGAATTAATGTATGAAATAGCAAAATATGATTGTATATATGTAACAAATAAAATATTTAAATATATAACAGAAGTACAAACACCACAAGGAGTTATGGCAATAATAGAAAAAAATAATAAAGACAAAGAAATAAATTATGATGAAGATTTAATAGTTGCATTAGATGATATACAAGACCCGGGAAACTTAGGAACAATTTTAAGGACTGTAGACAGTTGTGGTTTAACACAAATATTAATATCAAAAGGAACAGCAGATCCATATAACCCAAAAGTAGTACGTTCTACAATGGGAGCAATTTATAGAGTTAAAATAATAGAGTGTGAAGATTTAGAAGAAACTTTAAAAGAAGTAAAGAAAAATAAATTTAAAATATTAGTAACATCATTGCAAAATAGTAAAAGTATTTATGATGTTAAATATGATAAAAAAGTTATAGTAATAGGAAATGAAGCCAATGGAGTTGAAGATAAAATAATAAAATTAGCTGATGAAAAAATAAAAATACCTATGCTTGGAAAAACAGAAAGTTTAAATGCATCTGTTGCAACAGGAATAGTATTATATGAATATGTAAGGCAAAAATTAAATAATAAATAGAAAAGAGGAATACAAAATGAAAATAAATGTAGTAATGGTAGAACCAGAAATTCCACAAAATACAGGAAATATAGCAAGAACGTGTGCTGCAATAGGAGCAAAATTACATTTAGTACACCCATTAGGGTTTAGTATATCTGAAAAAGCGGTAAAAAGAGCAGGGCTTGACTATTGGGACAAGGTAGAAATAGAAGAACATAATTCTTTTTGCGAGTTTTTAGAAAAATATAAACCAGAAGAAAATAATATGTTTTTTGCAACTACAAAAGGAAAACACGTATATTCAGAACCAAATTATAGTAAAATGGAAGAAGTATTTTTATTATTTGGAAAAGAAACTAAAGGACTTCCAGAAGATATTTTACAAAAATATATCGACAAAACAATTAGAATACCTATGAGAAATAATTTAAGGTCTCTTAATTTATCAAACTCTGTAGCCATTGTTGTATATGAGGTTTTAAGGCAAAAAGAATTTGAAAATTTAGAAGAAATAAGTAGTTATTTCGACAAAAAGTGAGAAAAAATGTCGAATTTTGCGACGAAAAGTTTAAAAAAATTTAGAGAAAAGCTTGGCTTTTCTCTAATTTTGTGAGATAATATATATGAATTGTTTAATCAAGAAATTTTTGATCAAAAATCAAGGTTCTAAAAAATTCCAAAAGTATAAGGTAAAATTAAAAAAGGAGGAATATAAAGATGAACATATTTACGTATGAAGATTATATAAAGTGTATACACACTTTGCGTCTTAATAGTGTATTTCAATTAGCAGAAGATGAAGCAGAATATAATTATGAACAAAAGAAAGATGAAAATGTCTATAAAGACATAGTACATATTATTTTAGAAGATACAGAAGAGGTTGTAAATTTAATAAATAATTATATAGAAATAGAAGAAAAGGTAAGTAAAGAAGAATTAGAAAAATATGAAAGTAAATTTGCAAGCAACAGATATAAATTAAGAAGAGAGGATATATTATATAAACTTAAGAGTAGAGACATATATTTTCTAATAAAATATCAAGATGAAAGAGATGATAATATTTTATATAATATGTTAAATTATTGTGTAGATATTATATATGATTGGAACGTAAATGTGAAAATAAAAGAAGATATGAAATATCCAATTGTAGTTCCTATACTTATTTATGATAATAATCAGCAATGCGAAATACCAAATGATTTTAGCCAAATGCAAATAGATGATTATATATTTGATGACTATAAAATAGATTTTAAATACAACTTAATTGAAATTAATAAATTATCTATAGATAATTTAGTTCAAAAAGAAGATTTATTTTCTAATATAATTGCCCTTAAAAAAGTAAAAAAACATAAAGAATTTGAAAAACTCTTAAGCAAAATAATTAAAATGACAGATGATAAAAAGCTAGAGAAAATAAAAGAAAACTTAAAAGGAATAGTGGAAAATTTTTATAAACAGTTTTGTGAAGAAGAGGTAAAATTCTTTAAAAACAAAATAAGTGAAAAAATTAAAAATAGGAGTATTTTAAGCTAAGAAAACAATCTTAAAATAACTTATAGGTAAACTTTATAGCACAAGATTTAAAAAAGAAAGAAAAAACGAAAAAAATAAAGAAAATGTGAGTATTTATAATTAAAACTTTACAAATAAAGAAAAATAAGACTTTGACAAAAGTCAAAGTAATATGTTAATTTTTCCAAAGGAGGGATAGAGATGGAAATAGTAGAAGCTAATATTGATTATAAGTTAATAGGACAAAGGATAAAAGAAGCAAGAATGAAAAAAAATTGGTCTCAAGAAAAGCTTTCTGAAGCAATAGATGTTGCGGTTGCATTTTTAAGTAGAGCAGAAAGAGGTGGAACAGCAATAAATTTAAAAAGATTAAGCCAGATATCAATAGCTTTAGATGTGCCATTAGAAGAATTGGTAACAGGAATAGTTGTAGAAGGTAAAGACTATTTAGATAAAGAATTTTACGATTTATTAAAGCAATGTTCAAAAGACAAACAAAAGTTAATTTATAATATAGCAAGGATAGTTGCGGGAGTAAGTTTTGTTTAAGAAAATCTTTACAAAAGTCGAAAAATAGTATAAACTACTTTTAGGTGATAAAAAATGTATTTAAAAAGACTAGAATTACAAGGATTCAAATCTTTTGCAGATAAAACAGTATTAGAATTTATGCCAGGAATAACGGCAGTAATAGGTCCAAACGGTTCTGGAAAAAGTAATATATCAGACAGCATAAGGTGGATATTAGGAGAGCAAAGTATAAAATCATTAAGAGGAAGCAAATCTTTAGACATTATTTTTTCCGGAACCCAAAATAGAAAATCATTAGGTTTTGCGGAAGGCTCATTAGTATTTGACAACAGTGACGGCAAATTACCTATTGAATATACAGAAGTTACTATTACAAGAAAGTTATATAGAAGCGGAGAAACTGGATATTATATAAATAAAGTACCTTGTAGGCTAAAAGATGTATTAGAATTATTTATGGATACAGGTATAGGAAAAGACGGATATTCTATAATAGGACAAGGAAAAATAGATGAAATTTTAAGTAATAAATCAGAAGATAGAAGAAATATTTTTGAAGAAGCAGCTGGAATAGTAAAATATAGAGTTAGAAAACAAGAATCTGAGAAAAAACTAGAAAGAACAAAATTAAATTTACTTAGAATTAATGATATTTTATCTGAAATAGAAGCAAATATAGAGCCATTAAAACAGAGCTCAGAAAAAGCTAAAAAATATTTAAACTTAAGGGAAGAACTAAAAAATATAGAAATTGGTTTATTTATATATAATATAGAAAAATACAAACAAAGTTTGGAAGAAATAGTAAAAGACGAAGAAATCTATAAATCACAATGCAATGAAGAAGAAGGAAGGCTAGAGAGAGTAAAAGCTCTAAAAGAAGAACTAAAATCTCAAATAGACGAAATAACAGTAAAAATAGAAGAAATGTCAAATATAGGTTTTGAGAGTCAAAAAGAAATTGAAATGTTAAATTCTGATATTAGTGTTGCAAAAACAAGAATAGAAAATAATAATGAAAATAGCAAAAGATATGAAAAAGAAATTGAAGAATCAAAAGAAAAATTAAACGACTTAAATAAAGAATTAGAACAAAAGAAAGAAAAAAAAGATAACTTAAAAGAAAATAAAGAAAAATTCCAAAAAGAATTGGAAGAAAAAGAAGAGGAATTAAGAAAAATAACAGAAAAACTATCTAGTAAAGAATTAGAAATAGAAGGCTATAAAACAAAAGTATCTGAAAACACAGATAAAAAATATGAGTTACAAGGAGATATACATACAGAAGATATTAATTTTGAAAACTATGAAAAAAGAGAAAGACAAATTCAAAATGAAATAACAACAAATATATCTGAATTAGATAGTACAAGGCTTCAAAAAGAAGATATTTCAAAAGAATTTTATGAAATAGATAGTAAGCGTAATAAAATAGTAAAAAGTCTAGAAGAAATAAATTCTAAAAAAGAAGAAGCAGACAAAAAAATAAAATTGTATGAGAGCAATATAAATGCATATCAAAGTGAAAAAAGAATTAAAGAATCACGATTAAAGTTCTTAATAGAAACAGAAAAAGAAAAAGAGGGATATATAAAAAGTGTAAAATCTCTTTTAAAAGACTGTGAAAACATCAAAGAATTAGGAAAAGGTATGAACGGAGTTCTAGCAAATATAATAGAAGTTCCAGAAAAATACCAAACAGCAATAGAGATGTGTTTAGGAGCAAGCCTTCAAAACATTGTAACAGAAACAGAAGAAGATGCTAAAAGATTAGTAGAACATTTAAGAAAAAATAATTTAGGAAGAGCATCATTTTTACCAATAACATCTGTAAAAGGAAAAAAACTTGATAAAATAAAAGGAAATGAAAAAGGTGTAATTGGAATAGCATCAGATTTAATTAAATATAGTAAAAAATATGAACAAATAGTAACTAATTTACTTGGAAGAACAGTAATTGTAGACAATATGGATACAGCAATAAAAGTTTCAAAACAAAACAATTATACATTTAGAATAATAACCCTAGAAGGTGATATAATAAACCCTTCAGGGGCGATTACTGGTGGTTCTGTTACTAAAAAGACTGTAAATATTCTAGGAAGAGGAAAAGAAATAGAAAAACTTCAAAAAGAAATAAAAGCTTTAGAAGAAAAAATAACAAAACAAGAAGAAGAAAAGAAAGAATTTGAAAAATCTATAGAAGATGTTTTAGAAGAAGCAAGTAGTCTAGAAAAAGAATTACAAGAAATAGATATAACATATGCAACAGAAAAACAAAAGCTAGTTTCAATTGAAGAAAATATTTCAAAAATAGAACAAAGAGTAAATAAATTAAAAGAAGAAAAAGAACATCTAAAACAACAAAAAGAAAAATCTTTAGAAAATAAAGAAAAAATAAAAGAAGAAATACAAAAACTAACAGAAGAAACAGAAAAATTAACAAATATAATACAAGAATTTTCTGAATTGAATAAAGATGACCAAAAATATATAGATGATTTAAATTTTGATATTACAAACTTAAAAATATCAGTAACATCATTTGACGAAAGTGAAAGCTCAATAGAAGAAATTGAGGAGAGAATAAAAAAAGAAGTAGAAAATACTAATAGAAGCATTGAAAATAAAGAAAGACAAATAGAAGAAATAAAACAAGATAATATAACTTTAAATGAATCAATAAAAGACATAGAAGAAAAAATTAAAGAAATAAAAGAAGAAGTAAAAACAAGTGGAAGCAAAATAGAAGAATTAAAACAAGATAGAATAAATAAAAACGAAATGTTAAACGCAAAAGAACAAGAAATAAACGATAAATTTAAAGTTATAGAAGATTTAAAAGCTCAAATAGTAAAAATAGATGTTAAGAAAACGAAAATTGAAGATGATATAAATGATATTATAAACAAAATGTGGGAAGAATATGAGTTAACACCAAATAATGTTGTAGATTATAAAAAACCAGAAAATGTTTCAGCAACACAGAAAAAAGTTAATTCTCTAAGAAAAGAACTAAAAGAACTTCGGAAGTGTAAATATAGATGCAATAGAAGAATATAAGAATATGAAAGAAAGATATGACTTTATGAGTGAGCAAAGACTTGATTTAGAAGATACAATGAGTAAGTTAAGAAAAGTAATTGCAGATATGACACAAAATATGAAAGAACAATTTAAAGAGCAATTTGCATTAATAAATAAAAACTTCCAAGAAGTGTTTAAAGAATTGTTTGGTGGTGGAAATGCATCTTTAAAATTAGAAGATGAAAATAACATTTTAGAGTGTGGAATAGATATAAATGTACAACCACCAGGAAAAAAATTACAAAATATGATGTTATTATCAGGAGGAGAAAGAGCATTTACAGCAATAGCATTGTTGTTTGCAATACTAAAAATAAACCCATCACCATTTTGTGTGTTAGATGAGATAGAAGCAGCTTTAGATGATGTAAATGTATATAGATTTGCAGATTATCTAAAGAAATTTTCTAAAGAAACACAATTCTTAGTAATAACACACAGAAAAGGAACAATGGAAGCAGCAGATACAGTTTATGGTGTAACAATGGAAGAAAACGGAATATCAAAATTATTATCAATGAAATTGAGACAATAAGGGACACCCTTTTTCTGTCTCAATTTTTTTGCGACAAATGGGGACGGGGCATTTTTTCTCATTCTGGAAATATTTGTAAAAGTGAGACAAAAATGCCCCGTCCCCAAAATTCTCATTTTAAAATTCCTAATATTATTAATAAAACGCCAGATGTAATTGACCATATATTTTGAGGTAAGTTACAAATTTTGTTTATTTTCTTCCCTAATAATGAGCCAATGCTTAAAAATAATATCTGGAAAAAACTAATTATAAATGGAAAAATTAAATTATTAATTCCAATGATACTACTTCCTATTCCAATACAAATAGAGTCAAGCGATAGTGCCAAGCCAAGAAATAATGCTTCTTTACTATCTATTTTATTTGATTTATCTAAATCAGAATTTACTGGGTCTTTTATAATTTTTATTGTAATTCCAAGAAATTTTATGAAAAAAGAATAGGTCTTTTTTTTAGTAGCATTTTTACAGTTTAAATTATTGTTATTATTATTTATATTATTATCAATATTATCTTTTCTAAAAGATTGGAAACAAATAAATATGCCAATTAATATAAAAATAAAATTTCCTAAATATTTTGTTATAAAATTTGGAAGTATAAATTCCATTATATTACCTAAATAAACAGATATTATAGTAGTAAAAAAAGAGATTATAAATATAACTATATTTCCTAAATTAGATATTTTTGTATTTTTAATTCCATATGTAACTCCAATTCCGAAGTGAGTCAATACTTCCTGTGATTGCTAAAATTATAGTTGATAAAAACATAATAAAATACCCCCTATTACATATTATGACAAATTTCTTAATATGTTAGGGGAAAAGATTAATCTATTTTTCTTGTTTTAAAGTCAGATGTATCAAATAATTTTTCTACAGGAATTTCTAATATTTGACTGATTTTCCATAAAGTATATACACTTATTCCTTGTTCTATATGTTCACTTTCTAAATTACCTATTAATGCTGTTGATACGTTTGCTTTTTCTGCAAGTTCTGCTTGTGTTAATTTACCTTTTTTTAAATTATATAATTTTCTATAATATTTTATATTTTCACCTATTGTTTTAAATAATTTTTTTGCTTCATTATCAGACATTTTATACCTCCAAATTATATAGATATATTATATTTTCTAATTTTGAGTTGAAAAACACAATAAACAGAAAATGATAAAATATCATTGACAATGATAAAACAAAATGATATAAATAAAACATAAAAATATTTGGAGGTATGAAAATGAACAAAAGAGTAAAAGAAAAAGGAATAACATTAATTGCATTAATCGTAACAATTGTTGTTTTATTAATACTTGCGGGAGTTTCAATCGCAATGATTACAGGACAAAATCGGAATACTTGTACAAGCGGAAAATGCTAGAAATAATACAGAACAATCAAGTGAAGAGGAAAAAATAAAATTAGCCATTATGGGAAGTTCGATAGATGATGAAGGTTTACAAGAAAAATTAGATGAAGAAAGTTTTAAAAAAGAACTTAAAAATCAATTTGGAACTGAAGAATTAGAAGTTATTTCTAATGGAGATGGTAGTTTTGTAGTAAATATAGGTAAATCAGGGAAAAAATATTATATAAATAATGATAAAACAATAGTAGATGAAGAAAATATAATAGAAATTAACAATGCAGAAGAACTAAAACAATTTAGAGATGATGTAAATAGTGGAGATACGTATGAAGGAAAAGTTGTAATATTAAAAAATGATATAAATTTAAATGGAGAAAATTGGATACCAATAGGAAATTATCCAGTAGAAAATACTACACCAGATGATGAAACTAATAAACCATTTAAAGGTACTTTTGACGGAAACGGACATAAGATAGATGGAGTTCAAATAAATACAACAGATAAAGTACAGGGAATATTTGGTCTTGTTACAAATGGAAAAATTTTAAATTTAACATTAGGGGAAATTTCAAATATAAATGGGGGAGCTGCAACAGGTGGAATTGTTGGATATGCATATAATGGAACAACTATAAATAATTGTTATAATTATGCAAATGTAACTGGAAGTTCACTTCATACAGCTGGAATTTCAGGAATTGTAGTTCAAAATTCTTATATTATAAATAGCCATAATTATGGAAATATAGTTGGAAAAAATATAAATACAGGGGGAATTGCTGGAGCAATTCAGAAAAATTCTTTAGTGGAAAATTGCTCTAATAGTGGATATATTTTAGGAACTGAATCACTTGGAGGAATATTAGGAACTAATGATTATAATTCAAATGTAGATAAATGTTTTAATAGTGGCAAAATAGAGGCTAACGTTGCTAACCAATATAATAATTCTAATGTTGGCGGTATTATAGGTATAAATATAGCAAGTGTTTCAAACTGTTATAACATAGGAGAAATAGTAGGAAAAGCCAATAATTCAGGGGGGATAATAGGACTAAATAGAGGAAATTTGAAAAATAGTTATAATACAGGAAATGTTAGTAGCACGCAAACCATAATAGGTGCAGTAGTTGGAAATAATAATGAATTTTTTGATAGCACTACTAATATGACATATAGTGGAACAATTGATAATAGTTATGCTTTAGAAGGAAGTGCAAATAAATTATTTGGAGAAAATACTTCAGTAATAAATGAAAATTGTTCATTTAAGAATAGTGATGAATTAAAGAGTTTGTATAATATATTAGGAAATGCATTTGAAGAAGATTTGGAAAATAAAAATAATGGTTATCCAATATTATCTTGGCAATAAAAGTGCTGAAAATAAAAGATTAGTTTTAAATTGAGGTTTTGATGTAAGTCTAACTTCAATTTTTTTGTGGCAAATGGGGGTGGTGCTTTTTTTATTTTGGAAATATTTGTAAAAGTGAGACAAAAAAGCCCCGTCCCTAAAATTCTCATTTATTTGTAATAAAAATAGTATGTCCTACATAATATTAAATAAACAAAAGAAGGATGTGTCCCAAATGCGACCAAAAGGTCGCAAAGGAAACGTCCCCAAGGAGGTAAATATGTGGGAAACTTTTAGAAAAGAAGAGGTTTTGAAAAAACTTAAGACAAATTTAAGGACAGGTTTAAGTGAAGAGGAGGTTGTTTTTAGGCGAAGTAAGTATGGAAAAAACAAATTAGAAGAAAAGAAAAAAGAAACGTTGATAGTTAAGTTTTTTAAACAATTTAATGATTTTATGATTATTATTTTAATATTAGCTTCTGTTGTATCTGCTGGTATTTCTTATTTACAAGGAGAAAATGATTATATTGATTCTGCAATTATAATTGCAATTGTGATATTAAATGCAATTATGGGAGTTGTGCAAGAGGCAAAAGCTGAAAAGTCAATAGAGGCTTTAAAACAAATGACACCACCTAAAGCGAAAGTTATTAGAAATAATGGTGAAAGTAAGGAGATAAATGCAGAAGAATTAGTACCAGGAGATATAATTGTTTTAGAAGCTGGAAATTATGTACCAGCTGATTGTAGGTTATTAGAAAGTCATAATTTAAAAATAGAAGAGTCTAGCCTAACTGGAGAAACAGAAGGAGTACTTAAAGATGCAGATATGATTGCTAAAAAAGATGTAGCATTAGGTGATATGAAAAATTTAGCTTTTATGACAAGTATAGTAGTAAATGGTAGTGGAAAAGCAGTTGTTACTGAAACAGGTATGAATACTAAAGTGGGAAAAATTGCAAATATGATAATAGAAGATAAAGAACCTGAAACACCAATACAGAAAAAGTTAGCACAAGTTGGTAAAATATTAGGTTTAGTTTGTTTAGCAATTTGTGTATTAATATTTATAATAGGTATGATTAAAAAGATAGACCCTATTGAAATGTTTATGACATCTGTTGGACTAGCAGTTGCAGCTATTCCAGAGGGGTTACCTGCAATTGTTACAATTGTGTTATCGATTGGTGTTACTAAAATGGCAAAAAAGAACAGTATAATAAGAAAACTTCCTGCTGTTGAAACGCTAGGTAGCAGTAAAGTTATTTGTTCTGATAAAACAGGAACTCTAACTAAAAACCAAATGACAGTTGTAGAAACTAAAACAAATAATAATACTACTGATTTTTTATTAGAACTTGGTAGTATGTGTACAGATTGCGATATTATTTATGATAAAAATAAGCTAATTGTAAAAGGAGAGCCTACTGAGACAGCAATAGTAGAAGGAGCTTTGAAACAAAACAAGAATAAAAATGATTTATATAAAATTATGCCAAGAGTAAATGAAATTCCTTTTGATTCAAATAGAAAGATGATGACTACTATTCATAAAATAGAAAATAAATATAGAATAATAACAAAAGGAGCACCTGATGTACTTTTAGATAGATGTAATTTATCAAATGAAAAGAGGAAAAAAATATTATTAGAAAACGATAATATGGCAAGTAGAGCTTTAAGAGTAATTGCAATTGCATATAAAGATGTAAATGTGTTACCAACAAAAATAGAATCTTGCTTTATAGAAAATGGTTTAAATTTTGTAGGTTTAATTGGTATGATAGATCCTCCAAGAGAAGGAGTAAAAGAAGCAGTTTATACTTGTAAAAAAGCTGGTATTAAAACTGTAATGATAACAGGAGACCATATTACAACTGCAAAAGCAATAGCTAAAGAATTAAATATTTTAGGAAAATACGATAAAGCTATAACAGGACAAGAGTTAGATAAAATACCACAGGAAAAATTAGAAAAAGAGATAAAAGATTATTCTGTTTTTGCAAGAGTAACACCTGAACATAAAGTAAGAATTGTTAAAGCTTGGCAAAAAACAGGGGCAGTTGTTGCTATGACAGGTGATGGTGTAAATGATAGCCCAGCATTAAAAAGAGCTGATATCGGTATAGCAATGGGAAAAAATGGTACAGATGTTGCTAAAAATGCTTCTGATATGATTCTTACAGATGATAATTTTGTTACAATTGTAAAAGCCGTAAAACAAGGTAGAAATATTTATGACAATATTAAAAAAGCAATTCATTTTTTAATTGCAACAAATATAGGAGAAATTGTAACTATATTTATGGGACTGGTTTTAGGTTTAAAATCACCCCTTCTTGCAATACAATTATTATGGATAAATTTAGTAACAGATTCTTTTCCAGCAATTGCAATTGGTTTAGAACCACCAGAAAAAGATATTATGACTAGAAAACCAGTAGACAGTAAAAAAGGAATTTTTACAGACGGGTTATGGAATAAAATCATTGTAGAAGGAATAATGCTTGGTATGCTTACATTAGTAGCTTTCAGCATAGGAAATAAATATTATAGTCTAGAAGTAGGAAGAACAATGGCGTTTGTTGCTTTAGGGACATTAGAACTTGTACATAGTTTTAATATAAAAAGTGATGAATCTATTTTTAAAGTAGGAATTTTAGAAAATAAGTTTTTAATAGGAAGTTTTATTTTAGGAATTTTTATACAAACTATTGTAGTAATAGTACCAACTTTTGCAAATGTATTTAATTTAGTTTCTTTAAATACTATACAATGGTTAATTGTAGGAATTATTTCAATACTTCCAATTCCTATTATGGAATTACAAAAAAAGATAAATGAAGTAAAGTTTGGTAAAGTAATTTACAAAGCAAAACAAAATATTTAGTAAAAAATAAAAGGAGTTTTAAAATAATATAAAACTTCCTTTTATTATTTTCTTATAAATTTTATTATTTCATCATCTGGTATATTTAAAGTTTTTACAATTCTTTTGAAGGTAGAAACTCTTGTCTTTTCTTCGTCTTGTTCTAAACGTTGTAAATGTCTTGTACTAATGCCTATTTCTTCAGCGAGTTCTTCTTGTGATAATTTATTTTTCTTACGATATTTCTTAAGCATTTTTTACCTCCAATCTAAGATTTAAAATATTATATGATAGTTTTAGTTAAATTAGAACGACATTTTAGTCGTGAGAGTAACTTTGTGGAAAATTTTACATAAAAAAGCGAAAAAAT